>DASXNK010000108.1 GCA_036495095.1 Candidatus Dormiibacterota bacterium
CACGCCGAGCCCGAGCCCGAGCGCCAGCCCGACCAGCACGCCGAGCCCGAGCCCGAGCGCCAGCCCGACCAGCACGCCGAGCCCGAGCCCGAGCGCCAGCCCGACGAGCACGCCCAGCCCGAGCCCGAGCCCGAGTGGCAGCCCGACGAGCACGCCGAGCCCGAGCCCGACCGGCAGCCCGACGAGCACGCCGAGCCCGAGCCCGAGCGGCACGCCGAGCCCGACCGCGACCCCCGGCGGCGGCACCACCACCACCACGACCACCTCGAACGGGTCGACCTCGAACGGCACGAACAGCACCACCACGGTCACCACCACCGTCACGAGGACCAGCACCCAGGTCGCGACCGTCCAGGTCACCTCGGTGAGCACGTCCACCACCACCATCAACCACGGCGGCGGTGGCGGCGGCTCGACTCCTCCGCCGCCAACGCCGGGCACCATCCCGTGGGCCAGGCGGCTGGTCGACGAGCTCTACCTCGAGGTGCTCTCCCGCACCGCGGACGGCGCCGGCGAGGCCTACTGGATCGACCAGGTGATGGCTCGCGGGCAGGGCCCGGTGGCCATCGCCCACGCCCTTCTCGGCTCCGTCGAGTACCGCACCAACCTGGTGCAGAGCGCCTACTGGCAGTACCTGGGCCGTGGCGGCGACAGTGCCGGCATCGCCTATTGGGTCGACGCCATGGGGCGCGGCACGACCGACGAGAACGTCCGGCTCTCCTTCATCGGCTCCAACGAGTTCTGGACCAACAGCGGCGGCAATCCCAGGGGGTACGTGGACACCCTCTACACCGCGGTGCTCCAGCGCACCGCCGAGCCCTCGGGCGAGGCCTACTGGGTCGACCGACTGAACCACGGCGCGCCCGCCTACTCCGTCGCCGCCTCGCTCATCGGCAGCACCGAGATGCTCGAGCAGCGCATCGCCGGCTACTACCTCACCTACCTCTCGCGCACCGCCGGCTCCCCCGAGCTCGCCTACTGGGCGGCCGCGCTGGCCGGGGGCACCCGGGACGAGGACGTCATCCTCGGCTTCGTCGGCTCCAACGAGTTCCTCTCGAGGATCTGACCGACATCACATGCCGCGGCCGGGCCGCCGCGGCGACGGCTTCCCCGCAGGGCGTTCGGGGGGTGTGACCCCCGGGCGCCCTGTTCGCGTTCCCGGCCCCCGGAGGGGTCGGGATCAGGCGACGAGGTCGCGCAGCCGGGCGGCGCGGGCGGGGTCGCGGAGCTTGCTGAGCGCCGTCCGCTCGATCTTGCGGACCCGGTCGCGGGTCATCCCCAGCCGCCGGCCCACCTCCTCGAGGGTGCGCTGCTGGTCGTCGGCGAGCCCGAACCGGAGCTGGAGCACCCGCCGCTCCCTGGGGGTCAGGGTGAAGAGCACGTCCTCGAGCTGACCGGTGAGCAGGCTGCGGGTCGCCGCCTCGATCGGCGCCTCGGCCTCCTTGTCCTCGATGAAGTCCTCGAGGCGCGAGTCGTCGCCGTCGTCGCCCACCGGGCTGTCGAGGGAGACCGGCTCGCGGGAGATCATCAGGAGCTCACGCACCTGCTCCGGGGTGACGCCCACCTCCTCGCCGATCTCCTCGTCGTTGGGGTCGCGCCCCAGCTCCTGGGAGAGGCGGCGCGAGACCCGGATCACCCGGTTGATCCGGTCGGTGACGTGCACCGGCACGCGGATCGTGCGCGACCGGTCCGCGATGCTCCGGGTGATCGCCTGGCGGATCCACCAGGTGGCATAGGTCGAGAACTTGAAGCCGCGGCGGTGGTCGAACTTCTCGACCGCCCGCATCAGGCCGAGGTTGCCCTCCTGGATGAGGTCGAGGAGGGGCAGGCCCCGCACCATGTACTTGCGGGCGATCGACACCACCAGCCGGAGGTTGGCCTCGATCAGGTGCTGGCGGGCGGCCTCGGAGCCGGCCTCGATCTGCTGGGCGAGCTCGACCTCCTGGCGCTTGGTGAGCAGGCTCACACGGCCGATCTCGTTGAGGTAGGCGCGCACCGGGTCGTCGAGGGCGGCGCTGCCGAGCTCGCCCTCCTCGACCGCACCGGCGGCGGCGCCGGGGGTCTCGAGCTCGTCGTCGGAGTCGTCGCCGACCGCGATGCCCATCGCCTGGAACGCCTCGGCCACGCGAGAGAGGCCGTCGGGGTCGCTCTCGATCTCGGGGAAGGCGGCGATGAGCTCGGTGGGCGTGAGGACGCCCTGGTCCCGACCCCGGAGGATCAGGACCTCGGCGCGGCCGACGAGCTCGTCGTCGATGGCGGCGAGGGCGCGGGCCGCCGGGGGCGGCATGGGGGCGGTCATGGTGGTCATACGTAGGGGAGCTCACGTAGGGATCGCTGCAAGACAACGGGCGGCGCACACGGCCGCTCTCACAGCATGCGGGCAGAGCCCTGACTCCACCCGTGCGCGGACACGAGTCCACCGCTCACCCACCACCATACCGCGGCGGCCCCGGAAACGCAAAGCGACCTCGCAACGAATCCTTCCGGCCCGTGGGCGGCCGGCGCCGGCTCGGCTCAGCTCAGCAGCTCAGCGTGGCAGAAACTCCTCGACCAGGTCACGGAGCGTCTGGCGGACCATGGCGGCGCCGTCGGGGTCGCCCTTGAGAAGCGCGCGGGCCATCGCCGTCGCCTGCTTCGAGGTGATGTGCGGGGGCAGCGGGGGCACATCCGGGTCGACCACCGCCTCGTAGACCACCGGCCGGTCGGCGGCGAGGGCCTCGTCACAGGCCCCGGCGACGTCCTCGGGCCGGTCCACGCGGATCCCGCGCAGCCCCAGCAGCTCCGCGTAGCGCGCGTAGGGCACGTAGGGGATGTCCTGCGAGGCCTCGAACTTGATGTCCCCGACCATCACCCGCTGCTCCCAGCTGACGAAGGCGAGGTCGCGGTTGTTGAGCACGAGGATGACCAGCCGCGGATCCTTCCATCGCCTCCAGTACTTGGCGACGGTGATCAGCTCGGCCATGCCGTTCATCTGCATGGCGCCGTCGCCGACCAGGGCGATGCAGGGGCGGTCGGGATGGGCGAACTTGGCGGCGATGGCGTAGGGCAGGCCGGTGCCCATGGTCGCGAGCGTGCCCGAGAGCCAGCCGCTCATCCCCGCGCGCAGCCGGATGTCGCGGGCGTACCAGCCGGTGGCGGTGCCGCAGTCGCAGGCGATCATCGCCCGGTCGGGGAGGCGGGAGGAGAGCTCCCAGAAGACCCGCTGGCCGTTCACCGGGTCGGCGTCGTTCATCGCCCGGGCCTCGACGACCTTCCACCAGTCCTCGACCCAGCCCTCGACCTGGCGCCGCCAGCCGCGGTCCTCCTGGCGCCGGAGCCGTGGCAGCAGCGCCCGCAGGGTGGCGGCGCTGTCGCCGAGGAGGTTGACCTCCATGGGATAGCGGAGGCCGAGCATGCGGCCGTCGACGTCGATCTGGACGCCCCGGGCGGCGCCCTCCTGGGGGAGGAACTCGGAGTAGGGGAGGCCGCTGCCGACCATCAGGAGGGTGTCGCACTGTTGCATCAGCTGCCAGCTCGGCCTGGTGCCGAGCAGGCCGATGGCGCCGGTGACCCAGGGGAGGTCGTCGGGGAGCACCGCCTTGCCGAGCAGGGCCTTGGCGACCCCGGCGCCGAGCAGATCGGCCACCTCGGTGACCTCGGCGGAGGCGTGGAGCGCCCCCTGCCCGACGAGGATGGCGACCCGCCGCCCCTGGTTCAGCACCTCGGCGGCGGAGTCGAGGTCGGCGTCGGAGGGCACCGCCGTGGACCGCGAGATGCCGAGCCCGGAGAGGGTGAAGCCGTGCTCGTGCGGCGGATGCGCCACCGCATCCTCCTCCTGCACGTCGGCGGGGAGCACGAGCGCGGTGACCGTCCGCCGGGACACCGCGGTGCGCACCGCCCGGTCGACGAGGTGGCGGACCTGAGCCGGGTGGGTGGCCACCTCGAGGTAGTCGCCGGCCACGTCCTTGAACAGCGACGGGAGGTCGACCTCCTGCATGTAGCTGGCGCCGAGCACCGTCCGCGGCTGCTGGCCGACGATCGCGAGCACCGGTCGGTGGTCGAGCTTGGCGTCGTACAGGCCGTTGAGCAGGTGGATCGCCCCGGGGCCGGAGGTGGCCAGGCAGACGCCCAGCTCGTCGGCGTACTTGGCGTGGGCGCAGGCGGCGAGGGCGGCGTTCTCCTCGTGGCGCATCTGCACGAAGTCGATGAGCCCATCGGAGCGGCGGATCGCGGCGGTGACCCCGTTGATCCCGTCGCCGGGGTAGCCGTAGATGCGCCGGACACCCCAGGAGTGGAGGCGCTCGACCAGGAAGTCCGCCACCGTCTTCGCCATCGGTGCTCTCCCGTCTCGGATCCAGAGGGGTCCAGTGTTCCCCATGTGTACCCGCGCTGAGCGCTGCCGTGGTGAGAACCGGGTGCCCGGCGGTTCGCACCTGGCCGCGCCGCGGCGACCCCGCTACCCTGGGAGCCGGATGAGAGCCGTGGCGGTCCACCCCAGCGCGCGGTCGATCGAGGTGGTCGAGATCGCCGAGCCGGCGCTCGCCGCCGCCGACGGCGTGCTCGCTCGGGTGCTCGAGGTCGGGGTCTGCGGTACCGACCGGGAGATCGCCGCCTTCGAGTACGGCACCCCGCCGGAGGGGGAGGAGCGGCTGGTCATCGGCCACGAGGCGCTCGCCGAGGTGGTCGACGCCGGCGTCGGGGTGACCGGGATGCGCCCCGGCGACCTGGTGGTGCCGATGGTGCGCCGTCCCTGCGGCCGGCCCCGCTGCCGCCCCTGTCGCGACGGCCGCCAGGACTACTGCGTCACCGGCGAGTACCGCGAGCGGGGCATCAAGGGCTGCCACGGCTACATGACCGAGCTGATCGCCGACGCCGAGCGCTACCTGGTCCCGGTGGCCGCCGAGCTGCGCGACGTGGCCGTGCTCGCCGAGCCGCTCACCATCGCCGAGAAGGCGCTGGAGCAGCTGCTCGCCATCCAGCGGCGCCTCCCCTGGACCCCGGAGGGCAGCACCGCGGTGGTGCTCGGCGCCGGCCCGGTGGGACTGCTGGGGGCGATGGCGCTGCTCCTCCGGGGCTTCCGCACCGTGGTCTACTCGCGGCCCTCGGAGTCGAAGGCCGCCCTCGCCCGGGCGATCGGCGCCGAGTACATCTCCTCCGAGGAGGTCGCGCTGGGCGACCTGCCCGGGCTGCTCGGCCCGGTCGACGCCGTCTACGAGGCAGCCGGGGTCGCCGCCCTCGCCGTCGACGCCATCTCGGTGCTGGGGCCCAACGGCGTGCTCCTGCTCACCGGCGTGCCCGGTCCGGAGCCGCCGCGCGACGAGGACGTGAGCGCGATCATGCGGCGGCTCGTGCTCGGCAACCGGGTGGTGGCCGGCACCGTCAACGCCGGGCGCTCCGCCTACAAGTCCGCCGCCGCGTCACTGCTCGAGCTCCACCGGCGCTGGCCCGAGCCGCTGCGGGAGATGATCACCGGCAGGCACGCGCTCGAGGAGGCCCCGGGACTGCTCACCCGCCACGGTGACGGCATCAAGGAGGTGGTCGCGGTGGGGAGCGGGGGCTGACCGGCGGCAGGAACGGTTCCCATTCGTGGCCGGGAAGCCCGCCGAGACAGTGCTGGCCGCACGCCCCGTCCAGCGGGTACGCTATGGCGGTGGAGCTCCACGACACCGTCGCAGCTCGCCTTCAGCAGGGCGACAGCCGGTACACCCGCCACCGCCGCGTGCTCATCGACGTGCTCACGGCGGCCCGGCAGCCGATGACGATCGCCGAGATCCTCGCGGTCGCAACCGAGCTGCCCCAGAGCTCGGTCTACCGCAACCTCGCGGTGTTCGAGGAGATCGGGCTGGTGCAGCGGCTGGTCGGCGCCGGCGACTTCGCCCGCTTCGAGCTCGCCGAGGACCTGCTCGGCCACCACCACCACCTGATCTGCAGCTCCTGCGGCACCATGCTCGACGTCGAGCTTCCCGACGAGCTGGAGGCGGAGATCGAGCGCGCGCTGACGACCCTGGCCCGGCGCCGTCGCTTCCAGCTGCACGGCCACCGCCTCGACCTGATGGGCCTCTGCAGGGACTGCGTCGCCGCGGAGCGGGCCTCCTAGCGCCTGACGGGAACGGTTCCCGTTCCGCACGTCGTGTCAGGGCACCGCCGCGGCGATCGGCGTCCAGCGGGCGCCGCCGTCGGTGGTGTGGAGCAGCAGCCCGGCGCTGGCCGGGCCGTCGGACCCGCCGATGAAGCCCTCGGTCGGGCTCACGAAGCTGATCGTGCCGGCGAGGTAGTCCTGCGGTCCGGTGACCCTCGACCAGGTCGCTCCCCTGTCGCTCGTGGTGTAGAGGGAACGGCTCTCGGTGAGGCCGCCGGGGCCTGCCCCCACCATCCATCCGTGGCCGGGGTCGACGAAGCCGCCCT
Organism: Candidatus Dormiibacterota bacterium; assembly: GCA_036495095.1. Lineage (NCBI taxonomy): Bacteria > Bacillati > Candidatus Dormiibacterota > Candidatus Dormiibacterota bacterium. Next base: position 6,385 of record DASXNK010000108.1, read on the forward strand.
GGAGCTCGGCCGCGGGCAGGCGGTGCGCCCCCCAGGTCGCACCACCGTCGTGGCTGACGAGGACGGCGGCGTCCTGCAGGGCGTTGCCCCCGGAGGTGATGCCGCGGTGCACGAACACGGCGGCGTCGGTGGGGGAGGTGAACTGCGGCGCGTCGGTGCGGTACCGGAGCGCCCCGGCGGGCACGGTGGACGGCGGCCCGGGGAAGCCGGGCAGCGGCTGCGGCGCCCAGGTCAGGCCGCCGTCGTGGGTGGCCTCGAGGAACACCCGGTCGCAGAAGGCTCCCAGCCAGCCGTGCTGGGGGTCGGCGAAGCTGGGCGCGGAGACCGGGCCCCCGCCCGGACAGGCGTCGGGGAGGGAGGTGATCGGCTGCCAGGTCGTGCCGCCGTCGACGGTCCGGTAGAGCACCGCCTGGTCGAGGCTGTTCGCCACCCCCGTCGTCGAGGTCGCGAACACCCAGCCGTGGGTGGCGTCGGCGAACTGGAGGTGCGCGGCGGTGCCCGCGACCTCCAGCGGCGGCGTGGTCGACCAGCTGCTGCCGCCGTCGGCGGTCGACCGCACCACGACCGTCTGTCCCCCCGGCGCATCCTGGCGCGGGTCGGCCTCGAGCACCCAGGCGTGGTCGGCGTCGTGGACGTCGGCGTCGACCGGCTGGCGGCCGTCCCGGAGCACGGTGGTCCAGCGGTCGCCCCCGTCGGTGGTGCGGATGACGTGGCCCCCGCGACCCGGAGGCGGGCTCTCCCCGGCGACCTCGAGCAGCGCCCATCCCACCGACGCGCTGACCATGTGGAGGTCGGCGAGCGTCCGGCCGCCGGCGGCCGGGGACGGGCTCGGCCCCGGCACGGTCGGGGACGGCCGGGCCGACGCCTGCGGGGCCGGCGACCCGCCGCAGGCGGCGAGCGCAACCAGGGCGAGCGCGACGGCCGGGGTCGAGCGTCGCACGCCTGCCTCAGTCCGCCTGGGCGGCCACCGTGACCGTGGTCATGACATCATTGACCTGGGTCGCGTGGGCCACCTCGAGCCCCCTGTCGACCGCGCCGAACAGGTTGTAGCTCTTCGGCAGCCGCGCGTCGTTGGCGATGCAGATGAAGAACTGCGAGCCGTTGGTGTCGGGGCCGGCGTTGGCCATCGCGACGCAGCCGTCCGAGTACTCGCCCTTGACCGGTTCGTCCTTGAAGGTGTAGCCGGGACCGCCGCTGCCATCGCCCTGGGGATCACCGCCCTGGACGACGAAGCCGGGGACGACGCGGTGGAAGTGCTGCCCGTCGTAGAAGTGGTTCCGGGCGAGGGCGACGAAGTTGTTCACGCTGAGCGGCGCCAGCTTCGGGTCGAGGCAGAGCACCATGGTCCCGCGGCCGGTGGTGATGGTCGCCGCGTAGAGCTTGGCCTGGTCGATCTGCATCGGCGGCGCGGCCGGGTACACGTGCGGGTTGGACGGCGGGTTGAGCGGCGCCATCGCGGTGCCGAAGCGGTGTCCGGTGCAGCTGGTGTGGGTGGCGATCGGGGTCAGCGACCCCGCTGGAGTCGGGACCGCGGTCGCGGTCGCGGTCGAGGCGCCGCCGGTGGTGTCCGAGGTCGACCCCGAGGTGGATCCGGAGGATCCCGAGGAGGAGCCGCAGGCGGCGAGGCCGGCCGCCGCCGCCACCGCGAGGAGGGCTGGAGTACGCATCCGCCGCAGGGTACGCGCTCGTGCCCGCAGCGTGCGAGGGTGCTCCGATCAGGGGGTCCGCGGGGGCGCCGAAGGGGTGCCGGCGGTCGTCACCGCCGGCACCCGAGGGGCTCGTGTCAGCAGTTCCAGTCGCGGTTCCCGTCGCGGTTCCAGTCGCAGCGATTCCCGTCACCGCGATGCCCGTCGCCACGGTCGCTCCGGTGGTCGCCGTCCCAGCCCCGGTCGCTGTGGTGGTCGCCACCCCAGCCCCGGTCGCCGCCGCGGTGGTCACCGCCTCGATCCCAGGACGCCGTCACCGCCGACGAGCTGGGCGATGCCGTCGACGCCAGCACCGTGGTTCCGGTCGTCACCATTCCGGCGAGGAGCGCAACTCCCACACCGGCCATGCGCAGTCCAAGCTTCATCTCATTCCCGCCTCGTTGGTTCCCATCCCTGGTCCTCGGACCAGGGCCCTCAATCTGCTTCAGTACTGAACTGTTCAGTACCGTAGCACAAGGGTAGTTCAGCGGTCAAATACTGGGGTACGATGAGCGCCATGACCTCGACACCAGCGGAGCTCGACGACGAGGAGGCCCGCACCTGGCGGGCGTACGCCTGCGCGGCGCGGCGGCTGTTCGCACAGATCGACCGCGACATGCAGCGCGACGCCGGCCTGCCGATCAGCTACTGGGAGCTGCTCCGCCACCTCGCCGAGTCACCGGGGGCGGCGATGCGGATGAGCGATCTCGCCGAGGCCACCCAGTCGGCGCCCAGCCGGCTCACCCACGCGGTCACCCAGCTGGAGTCCTCCGGCCTGGTGGAGCGCCGGCAGTGCACCACCGACCGGCGCGGCTCCTACGCGGCGCTCACCGAGAAGGGGCTGGCGGCGGTGGTGGCGGCGGGCGATGCGGCCACCCAGAGCCTTCGCACCCACTTTCTGGGATCGCTGTCGGCCGCCGACCTGGCGCGGCTGCGCGGCATCAGCGAGGCGATCCTCGCGCACCTGGATGGTGGCACCGGGTGCCCATCGGGGCAGAGGCTGCGCGCAGCCGGCGGGCAGCCGGCCGAGGTGGGTCCCGGGGTCTAGCTGCGGCCGCCCACGGCGGACGAGGTGAGTACGTGGACCGCGAAGGCCAGCACCGCGACGACCCCGAGGACCACCGCGATGACCACGATCACGGATCCGACGGACGAGTCGATGTCGGCCAGAAACGCCTGCCCAGCCTCGAACTGCATGACCGCCGTTCCTCCTCTGCGACCGGACGTGTCCCGCCTGGAGCGGGCCCTCCCGGGCAGCCGCATGATACGTCGAACATCGGTGCGCCGGCAGGCGGGGAGGCGGCGCCTGGTGGGCGCCGCCCCCCGTCGACGAGACGTGGTGGTGTCAGCCGGCCACTACGACGTGGATGACGTAGCTGCCCTGCGCCGGTGAGCAGAGCATCGCCTCGCCACAGGTGGTGCGCGTGGCGGTGACGTCGGCAGTGCCCCTGTGCATGGCGACGAAGGTGGCGGTGACGGTCCCGCAGCCCTGGCCGGGGACGCACGCGCCCGGCTTTGCGGGCTGGGTCGAGGTCTTGCCGAGCTGGTGGAGGACCTTGGGATCGGAGCTGCCCCGGACGGTCCAGTAGGTGCTGGCCAGCTTCAGCGTCACCCTGCCGCCGGAGCGGACGGTGATGGTCTTGCCGTTGTCCGCATCCGCGGCGGTGACGGCCTGGTGGCGGACGGTGGTGTGGTGCACGGTCGCGGCCGACGCGGAGATCGCCGGAGCGCTCCCGATCGCCAGCACCGCGGCGGCGCCCGCGGCACCGAGCAGGCCGCGGATGCGGCCCGGCATGTGGTTGGTGGTCATTCTTCCCCTCTCCTGGTTGCAAGCCCGCCGGTCTGGTCGGTGCCTCGCCGGCACCCTGGTCGTCTCTCAACACGCACCGGAGGGCCGGTTCGGATGAGGTGCCGCTCAGGTCCGCGGCTCGGGGCGGGGCAGGCCGAATCCGGCGAGCTCCCACCACTCCGGCCGGTGGGGCTCGGCGGCCGCTGCCGGGAGCGGGGCCGCCGCTCTCCGGCCGGCCGGGCGGGGCGCCGGGCGCGGGTGCGGCAGCGGGGCGCGATGCCGGGGCGGGCAGAGCGCGGTCCGGGCCGCCGGCGTGCTCAGAGCGGCGATCACGGCGGCGCCGAGCAGCAGCGGGCAGGCCCCCACCGCCACCCCCCGGGCCAGCGCCGCCGCGCCCGCGAGCGCGCCGAGCGCCTGCGCCGCCAGCGCCACCGGCCGTGCCCAGGGGAGCGCGCGGCGCAGCCCCAGGCTGGCGGCGAGGAGGCCGGCGAACCCGGCGAGCAGCGAGGTGCAGACCAGGATGGAGCCGGCCACCAGGAGCAGCGGGGCGCGCAGCCTCCAGCCGATGGCCAGCGACAGGAGGATGGCCAGGCCGGTCCCGGCGATCCCGGCGGCCGCCTGCGCGAGCACCGCGCCGGCGGCGAGCCGGACGGAGAGGGGGAGGTCACGGCGGGCCCGTGGCACGATCGCCTCGCTGTGAACGGCTGGACACCGTGGAGCGTATGACGTCGGTACCCACGCCGTGCCCGACAGTCTCGACAGCCTGCGGGGAGGGTCGTCGCCGGTGGCGTTGGTACTATTCTGACTGTCAGAAGATAGCCCGTCGATCTAGGAGACGAGCGATGAGCGACGCCATCCTCGACCCCCCTGTCGACCCGACCATCGAGGTGGACGAGGGCCACTCTCCCGTGGAGATGCGCATCTGCCCCGGCTGCGGCAAGCCCGAGCCGCAGTGGAGGGAGAACCTCGGCGCCGGATACCTCGACGGCGACGGCCACACCTACTGCTGCACCGGCTGCGCCCAGGAGACCGGCTGCACCTGCACCTGAGCCCCGGCGGGAGCCGGGCTCCGTTGCTCACCATCTGAACACGGGACCCTTGCCCGCCGCCGCCGCCCGCGCTAGTACAGAGGCGACCGGGTCACGGACGAGCGGGTGCGTCCGGCCGCGCGTCGCTGAGAAGGAGCCCGAGATGGCGACCACCGGTGAGTTCAGGGGGACGGCGGCCGCCGGTCCCGTGGTGCACGCGACGTTGGAGGTGAGCGAGCCCGTCGAGGTCCGCGTCGGGGCCGGCGGCGATCCCATCGTGCTCGGCCTCGCCTGCTTCGCGGTCGCCGCCACCACGCTGGGGATGGTGCTCATCGGGGTGGTGCCGCTCACCGCTCTCGCCATCATCGTCCCGATCATCGCGGGGGCGACCGGGTTCTTCCAGGTGATCGCGACCGTCTGGGCGGTGGTCCTCGGCCAGACATTCGTCGCCGTCGTGTTCGGGCTGTTCTCCGGGTTCTGGCTCAGCCTGACGCTGCTCCTGCTCGGCCTCGGCCACGGCTGGTACGGCATCGCCGCCGCCGACGTCGTTCACTGCGAGGCGCTGTACTTCATCGCCTGGGCGACGATGTTCACCTTCCTGCTCATCCCCAGCCTGCGGCTCCCCGCGGTGTACCCGGCGATCGTCGCCGACGTGGTGCTGGCGCTGATCGCGGTCACCGCGGCGGTGTGGAACGGCTCGGCGGGGGGCTTCAAGCTCACCGGGTGGGTGCTGCTCGCCGGCGCCGGCCTGGGCTACTGGGGCTTCCTCCACGTCGCCTCGCTGGCCCTGGGCGGGAAGCCGACCCCGCCGCTCGGTCCACCGCTGGTCCGGTAGCCCGCGATGTCGGCCCAGACCTTCGACGCCGTGCTCGAGTTCGCCCTGCTCGGGCTGTTCGTGGGGGTGTGCGGCTACGCCGCCCGCCTGGTGCTCACCACCGTGCGCGGCGACCATCTTCAGCGCCCGGAGTCCCCGGCGCCTCGCGAGGAGGCGCCGGGGCCGGACTAGAGGGTCAGTGGCTCCTCTTCTTCGCGACCGGGAGGCCGGTCGTGGGGTCGAGGATCAGGGTGCTGCTGCTCGGCTTGTGGAAGTCCATCATCTGGCTCAGCGATCCGGCGAAGGCGTCGGCGGAGCCGTCACCGATGCGGGCCAGGCCCCAGTTGTCCTCGATGAACCGGACCACCGAGCTCTGGTCGGTGGCGGCGTGGTCGACGAAGTTCTGCTTGGAGAACGGCGAGATCACCAGCAGCGGCAGCCGCTGGGCGTAGCCGCACCGGGCATTCTCGACCTGGCCGCCGAACCCGGTCGGGATCTTGCCGTCGGCGGTGCCGCCGCACATCCCGGGGTTGGTGAGGGTGTCGAGCGTGGTCTGCGACTGGAACAGGACGGGCGGGATGACGTGGTCGTACCAGCCGTCGGAGTCGTCGTAGGCGATCACCACCGCGGTCGACTTCCAGGTGGGAAGCTTCTGCAGCTGGTTGATGGTGTTGACCACGAAGGTCTGCTCGTCGAGCGGGTCGGAGTAGCCGGGGTGACCGTCCTGGTAGGCGGGGGCCTTGAGGTAGGACACGCTCGGCAGGTTGCCGGCGTTCGCCGCGGCGAAGAAGTCGGCGGTGTCGTACTGGTGGTTGGCCTGGTCCTGGTGGCCGACCGCCGCCACCGAGGCCGGGGGCAGGTGCTGCGGGTTCGCGGTCGACTGGTAGTACTGGAACGGCTCGTGGTGCGGGATGTAGTCCCTCACCGTGGCGCCGCCGATGTTGGTGTGGGTGCCGTTGCACAGCACCGAGGGGGTGAGGTTGTCGCTGGCCGGGTTGCCGGGGACGTAGCCGGGGCTGGCGAAGCCGCCGGTGAAGAAGCCCCAGGTGAGCCCCTGCACGCCGAGCTCGTCACCGACGGTCCTGCCGCCGTGCTGCTCGGTGATCGCGTTGTTGCTGCAGACGTCGAAGTAGGGGTCGGAGTCGCCGTAGGTCGTCCCGGCGTTCGCCACCACGGGAGCGACCGAGCCCGGGGTTGCCGGGGTCGAGCCCGCCGTCCCCACCGGCGGGGGGCAGTCCGCCGGCGCGTGGTACACCGCGAAGGCCGCCGCCGGCCGTGCGCAGTTCACGCCGAAGGTCTGGCCGCTGACGACGTTCATCGCGCCGGGGGTGGACGGGCCGAAGCCGGTGGCGAAGGAGCTGTCGCTCATCGCGAAGCGCTGGGCGTAGTTCCACATCCCGGTCACGGTGTTGCCGTCGTAATAGTCCATGACCGCGTAGTTGCCCGGGGTCGGCGCCCCGCCGAGGCACTCGCCGAGGGTCTTGCCGGTGCCGTTGGGCCGGCCGGTGAACTGGACGTACCTGTCGGCGGCGCCGTGGTCCATCGCCGACTGCTCGTCGGTGTAGCCGTGGCCCATGTCGCAGGTGAGCGCCTGGGAGCGGTCGAGCCGCTGGGGGTTGCCGAGGTTCGGGTTGGCGGTCAGCAGCGCGCCGCTCAGCCCGTCCACCGTCGGGGTGCCCCGCTTCGCGGTGAACGCGGGCTGGCCCACGGGGTTGAGCGCCTTCGGGTAGGTGCCGAAGTAGTGATCGAAGGAGACGTTCTCCTGGAAGATCACGACCAGGTGCTTGATCGGCGTGGTCGTGCCCACCGCCGCCGCCGGGTCCCCCGGCTTCTTCGCCGCGGTCGCGGTCACGCCCGCGGACACGCCCGCGAGCCCGACCACGGCGGCCATCCCCACGACGAGAGTCGATCGTCGTCTCTGCATGTCTCTCCCTTCCCTGTTGCCGTGCGCAGGCCATCTGCCTGCCCGAGTGACAACGGGGATGACTGTCGAAGTCCTGCAGAGATGAGCAGTGGGGGAAGCCGTGGTGAAGAACCGCCCTCCGAGGTTGTTAAGGACCGGTCACCCTGGTACGGGATCCCGTCGCCCACTCGCCGAGCACCCGCGCATAGAGCGCCTCGGTCCGCGCGGCGATCACCCGCCAGTCGAAGTGCTCGACCACCCGGCGCCGTCCGGCCCGGCCCATCCTGCGGGCGCTCTCCGGGTCGGCGACCAGCTCGTCGACGCGCGCCGCCAGCCCGCTCGCGAAGCGCTGCGCGGCGGCGGGATCCGGCGCGGCGCCGCTGACCGCCTCCACCTCGCAGGGCACGAGGTACCCGGTCTCGCCGTCGACCACGATCTCGGGGATGCCGCCGACCGCGCTGGCCACCACCGCGGTCTCGCAGGCCATCGCCTCCAGGTTGACCAGGCCGAAGGGCTCGTAGACCGACGGGCAGACGAGCACGCGAGCGTGGGTCAGGAACTGGATCACCTCGGGCCGGGGCAGCATCGTCTCGGTCTCGATCCACACCACCCCGCCGCGCCGCCGCTGCGCCCGCTCGTAGAGGCCGCGCGCCTCGGCGGCGATCTCCGGCGTGTCCGGCGCCCCGGCGAGCAGCACCAGCTGGGCCGCCGGGTCGATCAGCGGCGCCGCCTCGAGGAGGTGGACGATGCCCTTCTGGCGGGTGATGCGTCCGAGGAAGAGCACGAAGGGCCGCTCCGGATCGACGCCGTGGCGGAGCAGCGCGTCGGTGTCCGGCACCGGCCGGTACTCCTCGGGGTCGATGCCGTTGTGGATCACCTCCACCCGCGCCGGGTCGATCGCCGGGTAGCAGGAGAGCACGTCGCTGCGCATCTGCCGGGAGACGGCGATCACCGCGGCGGCGCCCTCGAGCCCGGTGCGCTCGCAGAAGCGGGAGAGGGCGTAGCCGCCGCCGAGCTGCTCCGCCTTCCACGGGCGCAGCGGCTCGAGGCTGTGGGTGGTGGCGACGTGGGGCACCTCCCAGAGCAGCCCGGCGAGGTGGCCGCCCAGATTCGCGTACCAGGTGTGCGAGTGGACCAGGTCGGCGCCCTCGACCCCCCTGGCCATCGCCAGGTCCACCGACATCGTCTGCAGCGCCGCGGCGCTCGGAGCGCTCCCCGCCAGCCGCTCCCAGGGCTGGTAGGTGGCCGCCACCAGCGGCGACTCGCGCGGCGCCCCGAAGCAGTGCACCTCGAGGTCGACCCGCCGGGCCAGCTCCCGGGAGAGGTACTCGACGTGCACGCCGGCGCCGCCGTAGACCTCCGGCGGGTACTCGCGGGTGAGCAGCGCCACCCTCATCCTCTCAGGGGGCTCATGTCGGCTCCTCGATCACCTGGCGCTTGCCGATCACCACCACGCCGCCGTCCGACACCGTGAAGCGGGCGCGGTCGCGCTCGGGGTCGACGCCGATGCGGGCCCCGGGCGGGATCACCACCTGCTTGTCGACGATGGCGCGACGCACCACCGCGTCCCGGCCCACCTCGACCGAGTCGAGGAGCACGCAGTCCTCCACCAGGGCTCGCGAGTGCACCTGGACCTCGGGCGACAGCACCGAGCGCCGCACCGTGGCGCCGGAGACGATCACCCCCGGGCTCACCATGCTGTCGACGGCGACGCCGCGGCGGTCCTCGTAGTCGAAGACGAACTTGGAGGGGGGCAGCGGGATGTATGCGGAGTAGATCGGCCAGGCGCGGTTGTACAGGTTGAAGATCGGGTGCACGGACACCAGGTCCATGTGGGCGTCGAAGTAGGCGTCGAGGGTCCCGACGTCGCGCCAGTAGCCACGGTCGCGCTCGGTCTCCCCGGGCACATCGTTGGTGGTGAAGTCGTAGACCGACGCCTGGTGCCGGTCGACGAAGCGGGGGATGATGTCGCCGCCGATGTCGTGGCGGCTGCTCCCGCTCCGGGCGTCCTGGGCGAGCACCTCCATCAGCGGCTGCACGGTGAAGACGTAGTTGCCCATCGACGCGTAGACCATGTCCGGCGCGTCGGGCAGCCCCACCGCGTCGGTGGGCTTCTCGCGGAACGCGTGGATGCGGCCCTGCTCCGCCTCGATGACCCCGAACTGGTCCGCCTGGTCGAGGGGGGCGCGGATCGCCGCCACCGTCGCCTCGCACCCTGACGCGATGTGATGCGCGATCAGCTGGCGCGGGTCCATCCGGTAGATGTGGTCGGCTCCGACCACGATCAGGTGGGTGGGGCCCTCGTCCTGCAGGAGGTTGAAGTTCTGGTAGATGGCGTCGGCCGAGCCCGCGAACCAGTGGCGGCCGCGACGCATCTGGGCGGGGACGGGAGCGACGTAGTTGCCGAGCAGGGGCGACAGCCGCCAGGTCTGGGTGATGTGGCGGTCGAGGCTGTGGCTCTTGTACTGGGTCAGCACCGCGATCCGCAGGTGGCCGCCGTTGACGAGGTTGGACAGGGCGAAGTCGACGAGCCGGTACACGCCGCCGAAGGGCACCGCGGGCTTGGCCCGGTCGGTGGTCAGCGGGGACAGGCGCTTGCCCTCGCCGCCGGCGAGGACCATCGCGAAGACAGAGGGCTGGGGGTGCTGGGCCATTGGGCGATCCTGGCCCCATCGTGCACCACCGTGGCCGCCGCGCGCGCGTCTCCGATACCGGACATTGACACAGAAGTGGCGCCTGCGCAGTATCACACGCACCGTGGGGCGCGGCGGGGCCCACCACTCGGTCGAGATCACATGGGGGAGGTGGTGGTGACGACGAGCACAGCTGACGGACCTCGGACGGCCGAGGAGACGGCCAAACCCCCGGAGGCGGTCCGGACCCGCACCGTGTTCTCCCTCTCCCTCGTCCTGGCGATCGCGCTGGTCACGCTGGTGGCCGGGGTGGTGGGCGGCCGGGCGACCGGCTCGTCGACCGGGTCGGGCGGAGGCGGCGGCGCCGCCGGGGCGGTGAGCGGGAAGAAGGTCGACGTCATCATCAAGGCGAGCGACTCCTCCTTCTGGCAGGTGATGCTGGCCGGAGCCAAGCAGGCCGGAGGCGACTTCGGGATCAGGGTGAGCACCTTCGGCCCCACCTCGGAGACCAACATCGACCAGCAGGTGCAGCTGGTCGAGAACTCCATCTCCCGCGGCGCCCAGGGCATCGTCATCGCCGCCAACTCGTCGGGGGCGCTGAACTCGGTGATCGACCGGGCGCGCAAGGCCGGGATCAGGGTGATCACCGTGGACACCCGGGTGACCACGGCGTCCGAGGCCTTCGTGGGCACCGACAACATCAAGGCCGGCAGCCGCGCCGGGCAGCGGATGTGCGACCTCCTCAAGGCGCGCGGGAAGACCGCCGGGACGGTGATGATCGAGTCGTCGGTGGCCGGGATCCAGTCGCTGGCCGACCGTGACGCCGGTTTCCGCCAGGGTCTCGCCGGCGCCTGTCCCGACGTGACCGCCTCGGCGGAACGCTACAACAACAACGACATCAACACCGCGGCCTCCCAGGTCAACGACGCGCTGACCTCCAACTCCCAGCTGCTCGGGGTGTTCGCCGACAACAACACCTCGGGCGTCGGCGCCGCGCGCGCGATCAAGGACAACCAGCTGGCCGGCAAGGTCGCGGTGGTCGCCTTCGACTCCGACGCGCAGGAGAACGCCGCCCTGGCCTCCGGCACCATCGACGCGCTGGTGGTGCAGAACCCGTACTTCTTCGGCTACCAGGGGGTGGTGCTGGCCGGGATGGCGATCGTCAATCGCATCCCGCCGCGCGACATCGACCCCGGCGCGGTGGTCGCCGACAAGGCGAACATGAACCAGCCCGACGTGAGGCTGCTGCTCGAGCCCCCGACCGCCAAGGCCGGCTCGTGAGCACCGCCGCCCCGGCTCCGCCCGCCACCGCGGTCCTCGAGCTGCGCGACGTGTCGAAGGCCTTCGGGCCGGTGCAGGCGCTCAGCAACGTGTCGCTGCGGCTGCTGCCCGGCCAGGTGCACTGCCTGGCCGGCGAGAACGGCGCCGGCAAGTCGACGCTGATCCGGGTGCTGACCGGCGCGCTGCGCCGGGACGGCGGCACCTACGAGATCGACGGCGAGCCGGTCACCACCGCCGCCCCGGCCACGCTGCGGGCCGCCGGGGTGCAGGCGGTCTACCAGGAGCTCAGCCTGCTTCCCCACCTGTCGGTGGCCGAGAACCTGTTCATGGGCAGGCTGCCCTCCCGCCGGGGGCTGGTCGACCGCGCCGAGCTGAACCGCCGTTCCCGGAAGGCGCTCGCCGAGGTGGGTCTCGACCGGGTCGACCCCACCGCCATCGTCGAGGGGCTGTCGGCGGCCACCCGGCAGCTGGTCGAGATCGCCAAGGTGCTCACCGCCGACTCGGTCAAGGTGATCGTCTTCGACGAGCCGACCACGGCGCTGACCGAGGCGGAGTCCGCCCGGCTGCTCGCGCTGATCCGGCGGCTGCGCAGCGAGGGCGTCGCCATGCTCTACGTCACCCACCGGCTCGAGGAGATGTTCGAGATCGGCGACTGGGTGACCGTGCTCCGCGACGGCGGCCTCTCCCAGAGCGGACCGATCGGGAACTACGACGAGGACCGCCTGATCACCGCGATGGTGGGCCGCGAGGTGACCGCGCTCTATCCTCCCTCGGAGCGGCGCGAGGAGGCGAAGCCGCGGCTCCGGGTGCGCGGGCTGCGGCGTCTTGCCGGTGGACCCAGCATCGACCTCGACGTCGCCGAGGGGGAGATCCTCGGGATCGGCGGGCTGCTGGGCTCCGGCCGCAGCGAGCTGCTGCTCTCGATCTTCGGCGCCGGTCCGATCCACGACGGCGAGATCCAGATCGACGGGCGGGTGGTGAAGCCGCACGGACCGCGCAGCATGATGAGCGCCGGCGTCGGCCTGCTCACCGAGGACCGCAAGGTGCTCGGCCTGCTCCCGGAGCTGTCGATCCGGGAGAACGTCACCATCGCCAGCCTGCGCAGCGGCTCGCGCCACGGTCTGCTGCCCGGGCGGGAGCAGGCCGCCGAGGCCGACGCGCTGCTCGACAGCCTGCGCCTGCGCGCCGGCTCCTACGACCAGCCGGTGTCGACCCTGTCGGGGGGCAATCAGCAGAAGGTGCTGCTCGCCCGCTGGCTGCTCACCAAGCCCAAGGTGCTGGTCTTCGACGAGCCCACCAAGGGCATCGACGTCGGTGCCAAGGGGGAGCTCTACGCCGTGATCCGTGACCTGGCCGACCGGGGGCTGGCGATCGTCGTCGTCTCCTCCTATCTTCCCGAGCTGCTCGGCCTCGCCGACCGGGTCCTGGTGCTCCGCGGCGGCGCCGTCGCCGGCGAGCTCGGCAGGGCCGCCTCCGAGGAGGACGTGCTGCGGCTCGCCAGCGGCGGCGCGAGCCGGGCGAAGCCCTCGATCCCCGCGCCGGGGCAGGTGACCAGCGATGCCTAGGCTGATCTGGCGCGAACCCATCCTCACCACCACGATCACCAGCGCACCGGCGGCGACCGCGCCCGCGGGCGACGCACCGGCGCCGCCGCGCACCCGGGTGCTCACCCTCGGCGACATCGCCGGCCGCGAGAGCGGCGGGCTGGTGGTGCTGCTCGTCGCGGTCGGCGCCCTGACGCTGGCGAGCAACGAGTTCCTCACCGGGGGCAACCTCTCCAACCTGGCGCGGCAGGTCGCGATCTTCGGGATCATCGCCGTCGGCCAGCTGCTGGTGATCCTCACCGCGGGCATCGACCTGTCGGTGGGCTCGGTGCTGGGCCTGTCCGGCGCGGTCACCGCGCAGCTGCTCGTCGCCGGGATGGCGGCGCCGGTCGCCATCCTCGTCGGGCTGGCCATCGGTGGCGCGCTGGGGGTGGCGAACGGGCTGCTGGTCACCAGGTTCAAGCTGCCCCCCTTCATCGCCACCCTGGGCATGCTGGGCATCGCCCGCGGGGTCGTGCTGGTCATCACCGACGCGAAGACGGTGCAGGGAAACGGGCTGCCCGACGCCTTCCAGGCGATCGCGAACGGCACCATCCTCGGCATCCCGAACCTGCTGATCATCGCCGTCGCGGTGACCGTCGCGGTGTGGTTCATGCTCACCCGCACCGTCTTCGGCCGGTACATCTATGCGGTCGGCTCCAACCCGGAGTCGGCGCGGCTCGCCGGTGTCCCCGTCGCCATGGTGACGGTCGCCGTCTACGCCATCTCCGGCCTGCTCGCCGGGCTCGGCGGGGTGCTGCTGACCTCCCGCCTGGGTGCGGGCATCCCCACCGCCGGCACCGGGTTCGAGCTGAACGCGATCGCCGCCTGCGTCATCGGCGGCGCCAGCCTCTTCGGCGCCAAGGGCAGCGCCCTCGGCGCCGCGGCCGGAGCGCTGATCATGGGCGTGCTGAACAACGGCGGCAACCTGCTGGCGATCAACGCGTTCTACCTGCAGATCGCGATCGGCGTCCTGATCCTGGTCGCGGTCGGGTTCGACCAGATGAACACCCGGAACGCCCAGCGGGGCAGCTGACCGGCGGGAGCGCCGCAATGACAGTCGTCGTTCTCGGCGAGGCGCTGATCGACCTCGTCGAGGCGCCGGACGGGTCCTACGTCGCCCACCCCGGGGGGTCTCCCGCCAACACCGCGGTCGCGCTGGCGCGGCTGGGCACGCCCGTCGCCTTCGCGGGACGCCTGTCCGGCGACGGGTTCGGGCGCCGCCTGCGCGCCCACCTCGAGACCAACGGGGTCGACCTCGGTCTCAGCGTCGACGCGGCCGAGCCGACCACGCTCGCGGTGGTGGAGCTCGACGCCCGCGGCGGCGCCGGGTACACCTTCTATGTCGAGGGCACCACCACGGCGACCTGGGCGGCGTCGGAGCTCCCCACCGACCTCCCCGAGCAGGTGAACGCGATCCACACCGGGTCGGTGGCGCTCGCGCTGCCCTCGGGGGCCGAGGCCATCGGCGACCTGCTCCGGCGCGAGCAGGGCCGGCGTGCGATCTCCCTCGACCCCAACGTGCGCCATCCGTTCGCCGGCGATCGCGAGACCTACCGCCGCCGCCTGGAGGGCTGGTTGAGATGCGCCAGCCTGGTCAAGGTGAGCCTGGAGGACCTCCAGTGGGTCCACCCCGGCGAGGCGGTCACCGAGATCGGCCGGCGCTGGCGCGGGCTTGGACCCGCGCTCGTGGTCGTCACCCTCGGCGGGGCGGGGTGCATGGCGTTCGTCGGTGGCGAGGAGATCACCCGTGCGGCGACGCCGGTGACGCTCGTGGACACCATCGGTGCCGGCGACTCGTTCACCGCGGGCCTGCTCGACTGGCTGGACCGGCACCACCGCCTCGGCCCCGCCGGCCCCGCGGCGCTCACCGCGCCCGAGGTGGTGGCCGCGTTGGACTTCGCGAGCGAGGTGGCGTCGATCACGGTGAGCCGGGCCGGGGCGGACCCGCCGTTTCGGCGGGAGTTGGGGGACTGATCCCCGGCCGGACGGGACCGTGCAATCCCTCCGGCGACGTCGGTGAGGTGCATCTCACCCTGCGGCTACATGTGGCAGAAACATGTGTGGACATGTCCACCCGGCGCGCAATCGCGCCCAGAGCGTCGCCATGCAACGCGGCGGAAACGACCGCAGTGGCGAGTGATTAAGGTCTCTCGCCGCGCGTAGGTTGCGCGCAATCCGGAGCGTCGAGTCGGTGCCCGCCGCAGTGATGCGGCAGACCGGCACAGAGCCGGCGAATGGGTCGAGATCATCCGCAGTGGAAGGTGTACCGACATGCTCAAGTTCCTCACCGTACGAGGTGCCGCGCTCATCGCCCTGGCGACGCTCACGGGCTGCGCCAGCGCCGCCGTGCTCGAGCGGCCCCTGGCCGCGAATGCGCCCACGGTGGCGACGGCGCCGCAGATCGTCGAGGCCGCGGGCACCTCGCCCGCGGTCCTCGACACCTCGCAGCCCACCCCCGCGGCCACATCGATGCCCATGCCGGCGACAACTCCGACAGCCATCCGCTTCCGCCCGGCGCCGTTACGGCCGGCGCCGGTGCGGACGCCGGTGACCAGGGCGGTCCCGGCGGCGGTCGCCGCACTGCCGCCGCACCCCGCCGCTGCGCTGCGGCCGCTCACCGCCGCGAGCGGCAACTGGTCCGGGTACGTCGAGGCCGGCTCCTTCTCGCAGGTCTCGGGGTCGTGGACCGAGCCGACCGTGCGCTGCACCGCGCCGGACGCGACCCTGGCGCTCTGGGTGGGCCTGGGCGGCGACGGCTCGCTGCCGCTGTACCAGGCGGGGTCGGGAGCGATGTGCCGGAACGGGTCGCCGGTGCACTTCCTCTGGTACGAGCTGCTCACCGCCGCGCAGCAGCCGCCGCAGGTGATCGTGCGCGAGATCGCACCCGGCGACGTGGTCGCGGTCTCGGTGGGCCTCCGCGGCGCCGGGGGCGGCGGCAGCATCCAGCTGGCCGACCGCACCGCCGGCTACGCCACGACCGTCGGCTTCGCCGCCCCGGAGACCACCCTCGACACCGCCGAGTGGATCACCGAGGCGACCACCACGCCGTCGACGGGCACGATCACCCCGCTCGCCGACTTCGGCACCGTCGACTTCCACTCCTGCACCGCGAACCAGGGCACGGAGGGAATCGGGAGCGCCGCTGCCGGTCACCTCACCGCGCTGCTGCTCCACGACGCCAGCGGAGGCACCGCCACCCCCGGCGGCGTCAGCCCCGACGGCTCCGGGCCCGGCGGCTCCTTCTCCGTGACCTACGGTCGATGAGCTACGACGCGACCACGTTGCCGCAGCTGATCGGCGTGAACTCCGGCCCGTTCAGCCCGGGTCCGCGGTGGACGTTGACGTACCAGGTGCCGAACTCGGGAGCGTCCTTCACGGTGGTGGTCGACTCGGCGTGGCCCTTGGCGTCGGCCTGCAGCGCGGTGAGCGGGATCGCCACCGAGCCCTGGGCCTCGCAGCGGCCGTTGTGGATGTGCGCCGGGTGGGACGTGCTCGGCTCGAGGCCGTCGAGCACGACCTTGACGGTGAGCTCCCTGGTGCCGGGGTCGCGGATGAGGGTGGCGGTGCCGGTGACGTTGTCGCCGGCGGCGCCGTTCGGTCCCATCGCCAGCTGCCCGGGATGGCCGGTCAGGTCGGCGCAGACGATCGACTTCTTCTCCGCCGGGGTGCCGGTGGTCGGGCCCGTGTGGAAGTGCACGTAGGCGCCGGTGGGCACGGCGGGCACGTTCGGCACCTTGGTGGTGACATCGACCACACCCTTGTCGTCGGGCATCCCCGGGTTGAGGGTGTAGAGGATGTCGCCGGGCGCCCCGGCGCAGGTGCCCTTGTGGATGTGCGAGGGCATCGCCACCTTGGGCGCAGCGCCGGTGACGTGGAGGCTGACGGTGAGCACCTGGGTGCCGGCGTCGTAGGCGATGGTGGCGGTGCCGGTGGGGACGTGGGCCAGCTGTGCCGACGCCTTGGTGGCGGCGGCGGCGCCGCCGCCGGCGGAGGGCTGCGCCGAGGGAGGGGGGGCGCTGCCTCCGCAGGCGGCCAGGGCGGCGGCCGCGGCCAGGGCACCGAACACACCACGACCCGTGCGCGTACTGATCACCGTCAGCCTCCTCTCAGCTCCACATCCTCGCGACGCGCGATTCTAGCCGGGCCGCCCCCCGGTGGGGGAGGGGTGGGCCCGGCTCAGCCATCCAGCTGGGCCAGCCGGCCGGCGAGGAAGTCGCGCTCGACGGCGTTCTCGGTGAGCGCCAGCGCCTCCTCGTAGGCCACCCGCGCCTCGGCGGTACGGTCGAGGCGGCGGAGGAAGTCGGCCCGGGCCGCCGCCAGGTAGCTGTAGCCGGCGAGCTGCGGCTCGGCCGCCAGGGCCTCGAGCGCCACCAGCCCCGCCTCGGGGCCGCGGGCGAGGCCGAGGGCGACGGCGCGGTTCAGCGCGACCACCGGTGACGGCCAGAGCTGGGCCAGGAGGTCGTAGAGGGCCACCACCTCGCGCCAGTCGGTGTCCTGCCAGCTCGGTGCCTCGGCGTGGACGGCGGCGATCGCCGCCATCAGCGCGAACCGCCCCGGCGGCCGGCGCCGCAACGCCTCCCCCACCAGGGCGAGGCCCTCGCCGATCGCCCGCCGGTCCCACCGGGCGCGGTCCTGGTCGGCGAGCAGCAGCAGCCGGCCGTCGTCGCCCAGCCGGCTGGCCCGGCGGGCGTCGGTGAGCAGGATCAGCGCCAGCAGGCCGGCGACGTCGGCGTCGGCGGGGAGCAGGGTCCGCAGCATCCGGGCCAGGTCGAGGGAACGCTCGACCAGGTCACCGCGGACCAGGCCGTCGCCCACCGGGGCGGTGTGCCCGGTGGTGAACAGGAGGTGCACCACGGTGAGCACCGCCTCGATGCGGGCGGGCAGATCCTCGGCGGGCGGCACCCGGTAGGGGATCCGCGCCGCCGCGATCTTCCTCTTGGCCCGGGTGATCCGCGCCGCCATGGTGGGCTCGCTCACCAGGAAGGCGCGGCCCACCTCCGCGGTGGTGAGCCCGCAGAGCAGCCGCAGGGTGAGCGCCACCTGGCTCTCCAGGGCGATCGCCGGATGGCAGCAGGTGAAGATCAGCCGCAGCCGGTCGTCGGGGACATCGTGCTCGCCGGTCTCCCCGGGCCCGGGGGCGACCTGGTCGTCGAGGAGCAGCGGCAGGGTGCGCCGCAACTGCTCCTGCCGGCGGAGCAGGTCGACGCCGCGCCGCCGCGCCACCGTGGTCAGCCAGGCGCTGGGATTCGCGGGGATGCCGCGGGACGTCCAGGTGCTGAGCGCCCGGGCGTAGGCGTCCTGCACGCACTCCTCGGCGAGGTCGATGTCGCGGGTGGTGCGCACCGTCGCGGCGAGCACGAAGGCCCACTCGCGACGGTGCGCCTCGGCGACCGCCGCCGCCACCGCGGAGGCGGCCGCCGGAGGCGCGCCGGTCAGTCGAAGACCATCACGGGGCGAACCTCGACGCCGCCGAACCGTGCGGGGACGTCCTTGGCGATGGCGATCGCCTCGTCGAGGTCGGCGGCCTCGACCATGTAGTAGCCGCCGAGCGCCTCCTTGGTCTCGGCGAAGGGGCCGTCGGTGACCGCCACGTTGCCGGCGGCGTCGCGGCGGATCGAGGTGGCGGTGCTCGTGGGCTGGAGCGCGTTGCCCCCGCGGAGCACGGCGCCGTGCTTGGTGCCGAAGTCCTGGTGTGCCTTCATCACCTGCTCGAAGGTCGCCTGCTCGGCGTTGGCATAGGACGCCTCGTCCTCGTGGATCAGGATCAGGTACTGCGCCATGGCCTGTTCGTCTCCCTGCTGGCCCGGCTGTTGGGGCCTCATGCTACCCCGACGAATGGAAACCGCCCGGATCGACAGCCCGCGGCGACGAGATCACCTGACCACGTAGAGGGCGAGCATCCCGGCGGAGATGTGGTCGGCGACGTGGCAGTGGTAGAGCCAGATGCCGGGGTCGTCGGGGACCATGTCGGCGACCACCATGGTCGCCGGCAGCAGCGCCACCACGTCGGTCCGCATCCCCATCGCCAGCACCGTGTTCCCGTGCCAGTGGGGGGTGTGGAGGTCGACCTCGGTGCCCATGCCCATCACGTACCAGCGGACCCGCTCGCCCCTGCGGATGTCGAGGTCGGGGAGGTTGCCGAACACGTAGCCGTTGATGGCGTGCTTCTTGTTGCTCTCGACGAAGTCCGGGTCGTCCCTCCTCACCGTGGCCGGAGCCGAGGTGTGGGTCCTGATGTTGTCGTCCAGCCAGGGGCTGCGGTTCTCGTCGGAGACCATGAACATCGTGACCAGCTCCCGGTCGGCGTCCCTGGGGCTGCCGTCGGGGCGGGCCATGCCCCGCCGGGTGACCACGATCGCCCCCATCAGACCGGCGTAGGTGTCGGCGACCTCGTCGGTGTGGGAGTGGTACATCCACATCACCGAGCTCGGGTCCATCGGCCCCGGCCCGGCCCGCTCGGGGACCTGCCACACGTAGGTGTGCATGCCGCCCTGGGGCACCGAGTCGTCCGCCCTGTCGACGCCGCTGGTGCCGTCGGCGTAGGCGGCGCCCTCGGAGGCCTTGTCGTAGAACACTCCGTGCGGGTGCATGCTCGCCGGGCGCGAGGTGTGGTTCGTGAACACCACCCGGATGGTGTCGCCGACCTCGGCGTGGATGACCGGGCCGAGCAGCCCGAGGTGCTTCCACGCCTCGGGGCGGGGCGCCGGCGTCGTGAAGGTGGCGTCGGTGTACTCGCGGAACACCGACTTCGTGTACACCCGCCCGATGCGGCCGGGGCCGGTGGCCATGTAGGTGTTCTCCGCGTCCCCGAAGGGCTGCCCGGTGACCAGGTTGCGGCCGGCCGGCGCGTAGTCCCAGGCCACCTCGTCGGCGGCGATGTAGTGGAGCCGGACCTGGCCGGCGCCCGCCGCGGCCGCCAGCCGGCCGGC
This sequence comes from Candidatus Dormiibacterota bacterium, assembly GCA_036495095.1. NCBI lineage: Bacteria > Bacillati > Candidatus Dormiibacterota > Candidatus Dormiibacterota bacterium. Next base: position 26,033 of record DASXNK010000108.1, read on the forward strand.
GGTGGCGGTGCCGTTGCCGCTGCAGCCCGCCAGCAGCCACCCGCCGAGCGCCAGCAGCAGCAGGCGGGGGCACCGCCCTCCCCACACCCCTCGTGACATCACAGCCTCCCTTGCCTCGGTATAAGTGCGCGCTTAGGTCAGGCTAAGCGCAGCCGTAAGGCTACCCTGACCAGCCGCCGACTTCAACCTGCGCGGGGCCGTGGAGCGCTTGACGTGCGGCTGCCTGCGGGGTAGTTTACAGGTAACTAACACGCAACTTAGGGGAAACTAAATGAACGGCCTCGCGGTGGCGGAGGTCGCCGCCACGTGGCCGGCGGCGGCCGGCTGGACCGACCACTCCGGGCACTCCGGAGGCCCGGAGGCCCGGGGGCCCGGCGGCGAGGCGCTGCGGGCGAGCTGCCTGCTGCCCTGCCTGCTCCTCGTCCTGAGCGAGCATCCCGCCGACGCCCGCGCGGTCGCCGCCGGGCTGGAGGGCTTCGGCTACCGTTGCGACGCCCGTGGCGCCGGCCGCCGCCTGCGCTCGCTGGAGCGGGCCGGGCTGGTCCGCCGGGGTGCGGCGCGCCCGGGGGTCGACGACCGCCGATTCCGGCTGACCCGCCGGGGGCGCTTCCACCTCGACGGCTCCGCGGCGGCGATCGCAGCCATCAGCAGGCGTCTGGAGGCCCTCTTCTCGGCTCTCGGCGCCGACCCGGTCAGCCGGTGAGGGGGGACCCTCGGCGCAGTCCGGGGGCTCCCAGCCACCGTGAGAGTGGTTCCCGTCACCAGCCGTGAGGCTCAGTCGGGAGCCGGCATCTCGGTGGTGACCGCGGTGCCGTGGCACTCGGCGCAGACGCCCTCGACGGTCAGCACGGTGGCGCCGACGTGGTACCCGTGGCGGTCGAGCAGCCGCCGGGCGAGCGGCGCCACGTCCTCGGCGGAGATCTCCACCATCCCCTTGCAGCGGACGCAGACCAGGTGATGGTGGGCGTCGTCGCTCTCGAGCTCGAACTGGGCGGTGTCGCCTCCGAGCCGGGTCTGGCGCACCAGGCCGATGCCGGTGAGGGTCTCCAGCACCCGGTAGACGGTGGACCGGTTGAGGGTCGCGTACTGCTCGCTCACCGCCCGCCACACCTCGTCCGCGGTCATGTGCCGGCCGCGGGCCTCCCGGAGTGTCTGGAGGATGAGCTGGCGCTGCGGCGTCCAGCGCAGGCCAGCGGCGCGGACCGCGGACGCGTGGTCCGGAGTGCCCGGCGAGGACGCCCGCTGAGCTGCTGCCATGCCGACCATCATGCACCTCTCCGGGGCGCTCACGGGAGGGGTTCGGCGGCCCGATCGTCGAGGCCTCGGCGCGCCGCCCTGCCCGGGGCCGGTCAGATCGCGGTCGCGGCCTCCTGCTGCAGCAGCGGGGCCAGCTGGGTCTCCCAGAAGCGGAGGAAGCCCTCCTGCTCCGGGCCCGCCTGGACCACGGCGAGGTCGGTGAAGCCGGCCTCGGCGAAGGCGCGGATCGCCTCGGCGTGGACCTGCGGGTCGGGACCGCAGGGCACCAGCTCGGTGATGTCCTCGTCCTTCACGACGCGGGTGGCGGCCTCGAAGTTCACAGGGTTGGGCAGCTCGGCCATCACCTTCCATCCGGGAACGGCGAAGCGCCACATCTCCCGGGCGGTGCGCACCGCCGCCTGCCGGTCGGCGGCCCAGCAGACCGCGATCTGGCCGTAGGTGCGCCGCCCCTGGCCGCCGGCGCGGCGGAAGCCCTCGACCAGGTCGCGGCTCGGCTCGACCGCGATCAGGGCGTCGGCGAGCTCACCCGCGAGCCGGGCGGCACGGGGCCCTCCGGCGGCGACGGCGATCGGCGGCGGCTGGTCGGGGAGGGTGTAGAGCCGGGCGTCCTCGAGGCTGAGGTGCCGGCCGCGATACGACTGGAAGCCGCCCTGCCAGAGCCGGCGGATGATCTCGATCGCCTCCGCGAGCATCTCCTGCCGGACGTCGTCCGGCGGCCAGCCGCGCGCCACCACGTGCTCGTTGAGCCGCTCGCCGGCGCCGATGCCGAGGGTGAACCTGCCCCCGCTCATCAGCTGGATGGTGGCGGCGGCCTGGGCCACGACCGCCGGGTGGTAGCGCATCGTCGGGCAGGTCACCCCGGTGATCAGCTCGATCCGGTCGGTCCTGTCCGCGAGCGCACCCAGCACGCTCCAGGTGAACGGGGACTGGCCCTGGCTCTCCAGCCACGGGTGGAAGTGGTCGGAGATCATCGCGAAGTCGAAGCCGGTCGCCTCCGCGCGGCGGCAGTTGTCGACCAGCTGTCGGGGCGTCGACTGCTCGCAGATCATCGAGTATCCGAAGCGCATGCGGACGAGTCTGACAGCCGGTACCGGACGCTGCTCAGCGCTTGAACACCCTGTCGAGCACCAGGATGCTGGCCTCGAACAGCGCGATGAGCGGGACCAGCAGCGCGGCCGGGGTGAAGGGGTCCGCCCCCGGCGTGACCACCAGCGAGACGAAGACGATCCCCACCCAGATGGCCTTCCGCTGCCGGCGCAGCTTTGCCGATGACACGATGCCGAGCAGGCCGAGCAGCACCACCGCGACGGGCAGCTCGAAGGTCACGCCGAAGATGACGATCAGCAGCGTGAAGAAGGAGAGGTAGGCGTTGAGGTCGGGGAGGAACTCGGCGTTGCCGCCGAGGAAGTTCGCGAGGAAGCCGAGCCCGACCGGCATCACCAGGTAGGCGAAGGTGCCGCCGACGGCGAACAGCAGCAGCGCGGTGGCGAGGAAGGGACCGGCGAAGCGCCGCTCGGAGCGCCTCAGCCCTGGGGCGATGAAGCCCCACATCTGCCAGAGGATCACCGGCAGCGCGCCGATGATCCCGCAGATCGACGCCACCTTCAGCGGGATGCTGATGCCCTCGGTGGGGCTGGTGACGATCGGCGCGCCGACGATGTGGTGCCCGTGCGCGAGCACGCTGATCAGCGGTCGCTCGAGCAGTCCGATGATCGCGCCGTTGAACACGAAGGCCAGCAGCGTGCAGCCGATCCACGCGATCCCACTGATGATGAGGACGCGTCGGAGCTCCTCGAGGTGCTCGATCACCGTCATGCGGCGGTCGGAGGGGAGGGCGTTCTGCACGGCTGCCGGCCTCCGGTCTCAGGCCGCGGGGCGGTGGTCGCGGGACGCGGCGACGGGATCCACGCCGCTCACCGGCAGCACGACGGGCGCGGGAACGGGCGCGGGATCGGGGCTGATGACGCTGCTGCGCAGGTCGCTGGTGTGATGCTTGAACTCACGGATGGCCTTGCCCATCCCGGAGCCGAGCTCGGGCAGCTTGCCCGGGCCGAAGATGATGACGGCGACCACCAGCAGGATGATCAGCAGGGGCAGGTGACCGGTGCCGAATGGCATGTCGAGGACCTCGTGGGAGTGGATGCGTCTGTCGGGAACTACTGGGACGGGCGCGGGTTGGATCAGATCCCGGGGGGCAGCGGCACCCGCAGGACCTCGGGCCCGGTGGGGGCCAGGCTGCCGCCCGCGGGCTCGGCGGTGACGGCGATCGCGGCGAAGCCGTGGAGGCTGCGGGAGATCACCGACGACCAGCTGCCGCCGTCCGGGCCCTGGGCGAGGTACGCGGCCGCCAGCGGCGCGCCGCCGGCGGGGATCAGCCAGACCTCGTAGGTCTGCGCGGAGGTGCCGCCGAGCACCGCCGGGAGGGTCAGGCCGTTGGCGGTGAGCACCCCCTGGTGCCGGCTGGGGTCGTAGTCGAGGGCGCAGCGGGTCGCGGGCACACCGGCCGACCCGCAGGTGGGCACCCGGACCGCCACCGCAGCGGCGGGGTGCGGACCGGCGACCGACCAGGCGGCGAGCACGCTCGCGGTCGCGGCCACCAGCCCGCCGGCGGCGGTGAACCGCCGGCCCGAGGGCACCCGGCCCCAGAGCCGCCGGTGCCACCGGTCGGAGCGCTGGGGCACCGCCGCGGCCGCGCTCGCCCGCGCCTCGGCCTCCACCCGTGCCATCAGGTTGCGGCGCAGGCTCGGAGGTGGGGTGACCGGGGTCACCGTGCCGGCGATCATCGTCCCCACGTGCAGGAGCGCGCCGCCGACCTCGCGACAGCCCCGGCACCCCTCGAGGTGGAGGCGGAGGCCGCCCTCCTCGCCGGGATCCAGGCCGCCGACGGCGTAGGCGGCGAGCAGCAGCTCGGACTCGTCGCAGCTCATGCCGGCTGCTCCACGCACCATCCGCCCAGCACACCGCGCAGGGTGCGCAGGGCCAGACGGGTGCGTCCCTTCACGGTGCCGAGGGGCACCTGCATGCGGGCGCTGATCTCGGACTGGCTGCAGCCCCCGAAGTAGGCGAGCTCGATGGTGGTGCGCTGCTCGGCGGGAAGCCGCTCGAGCGCACCGCGGATGTGCTCGCGATCGAGCTCCGCGATCACCTCGGTCCAGGTGTCGCTGGTGGAGGAGCCGGCGGCGACGTGCTCGAGCGGGAGCTCGTCCCGCGACCGGCCGGCGCGCCCGCGGGTGCGGTCGATGGAGCGGTTGCGCACCACGGTGCAGAGCCAGGAGCGCACCCCACCGCGGTCGGGACGGTAGGTCGCCGCCCCCCGCCAGACGGAGAGGAATGCCTCCTGGACCACGTCCTCCGCCGCGGACGCGTCATGGAGGACGCGGAGCGCGACCGCATAGGCCAGCGACCCGTAGCGGTCGTAGAGCAGCTCCATCCCCTCGGGCGAGCCCTGGGCGATCAGCTCGACGGCTCTCTCGTCGGTGGTCATGGCCGGCTCCGTGGGTGTTCTCACGGTGCCCCATACGCCGCGACCGGCCCCGCGGATCACTGCGGCGGTCTGTGATCCGTCCGCCCGGCGCCCCGCGTAGGCACTCACCGCAACACCCATTCTCGGAGGCGTTCACCGTGACCTTTGACGAACCCAGGATGACGGACCTGATGGAGGAATCCCAGGACCTTCACAGCACCGCCATGCGGCTCACCGACCAGGCCGTCGACGAGATCGTCGAGACCGGCCGTGAGCGCCGCGCGCGGGGCGAGATCGAGACCGCCGATCCCGGCCGTCGCACCTTCCTGCGCCGCTCGCTGCTCGCCGCCGGCGTGGTCGGCGGTGGCGCGCTCGGCGCGTCGATGTTCTCTCGGATGATGACCACCGCATACGCGGCCAGTTCCGCCGACGTGATGATGCTGCAGACCGCGGCCTCCATCGAGAACCTGGCGGTGGCGGTGTACACCAAGGCGGCCGGCCTTCCCCCCGCCGTCAGCGGTGCGGCGATCCCGACGGTCAAGGCGTTCGTGGTCATGACCATCAAGCAGCACACCGACCACGCCAACGCCTTCAACGCCGCGGCGATGCAGCTCGGTGGCGTGGCGCAGCCCAAGATCGACCAGGTCGTCTACGACGCGGTCGTCGCTCCTGCGCTGGGAAAGATCAAGGGCCCAGCCGACGTGGTGGCGCTCGCCCAGACGCTCGAGGATGCCGCCGCGCAGACCTACGTGAAGTTCGGCGGTGACGTCGACGACAAGAACGCCCTGAACGCGTTCGCCACCATCGCGCCGGTCGAGGCGCAGCACAGCGCGGTGCTGCTGGCCGTGGCCGCGCTCATCGCCGGCGGTGCCCCGCAGCTGATCACGATCACGCCCGCGGTCGACGCCAGCAAGCTGCCCGCGGCCGCCGGGTCGGTGGGCTTCCCCAACAACTTCTACAAGACGGACGCGGCGCGGCCCGCGGCCGAAGGGGCGGTCCAGTGAGCCGCGGCAAGAAGGACAACAGCATGGACCTGTCGGAGCGCGAGCTGCTCGCGATGACCAGTGACCTCGACCAGATGCACCGGGACATGTTCCCGCGCTTCCAGGTCGCGGTCGCCGAGATGACCGAGGGCTGGCGCGAGTGGACCGAGCGCGAGCAGGCGATCAGCCGCATGAACGCGACCCGGCGCAACTTCCTCCGCGGCGGCCTGGTGACCGCCGGCGCGCTCGGCGGCGGCGTCCTGCTCGCCGCCTGCGGTGGCTCGAACAGCCCGTCGAGCGCGGGCACCACCACCTCGACCGCCACCTCGCAGAGCGTCGACCTCACCGTCGCCCGGCTGGCCGCCAGCCTCGAGATCCTGGCGATCAACACCTACCAGACGGTGCTGGACGCCGCCGGCAAGGGTGCCCTCGGAGCCGTGCCGCCGGCGATCGGCACCTTCGTCACCACCGCCAAGGGACAGCACACCGACCACGCCAACGCCTGGAACGGTGCGCTCACCGGCGCCGGCCAGTCGGCGCAGACCGCGCCCGACCCCCACTACAAGAAGGTCGTCGACGGCGCGCTCCCCAGCGTCAAGACCGTCGTCGACGCGGCCAAGCTCGCGCTCACCCTCGAGACCGTCGCGATGGAGACCTACACCGCCGGTGCGGCGCTGGTCACCGACAAGAAGAACCGGCTGGTGGCGCTGACCATCGCCCCGGTCGAGGCCCAGCACGTCGCCATCCTCAACTACGTCCTCGGCCAGTACCCGGTCCCCGACACGTTCATCAAGACCGACATGGCCGCCTCTCCCAACGACCTCACCGAGGGCTGACCCGCCGACCCCCACACGTGCCTGGGACCGCCGCCCACCGCGGGCGGCGGTCCTTCGCGGGTCAGAACCCCAGGACCTCTCCGACCAGGATGACGGTCACGCGCTCGGGCGCGAGCACCCGGGTGACGATGAGCACGTTGTTGACCCCGCTCGGCACCCCGTAGGCCCGCAGCGCGCGCTCGTTCTCGAGCGGGTAGCAGTATTCGTGGATGCGGCGCAGCCCGGTGGCGATGTCGGGCACGATCTTCTGACCGCCCACCACCAGGACCACCCGGCTCGCGCCCGACGCCAGCGGTCCCAGCTGGCTGCCGCTCGCCGAGGCCACCAGCAGCGACCCGTCCTCGGTGACGGCGTGGGCGCTGCCCACGACGTGGTCGGGCGAGGCGCCGAGCTTCCGCATCTCCTTCGCCTGCATCTGCCGGTCCATCTGGTAGAGGGCGAGCCGGGTCGGGCGGTAGCGGCCGGTTCGCTCGATGTCCTCGGCGACGCCGATGGCCTCGAGGGTCCGCGAGGTGTTGTTGAAGACCTCGGCGCCGTCGGGCAGCCGCTCGAGCACGGCGCGACGCGCCTCCTGCCCGGTCGGCACGACCAGGGCGTCCATCCCGTGTGCCCCCAGCGCCCGGGCGGCGGCGGCGATGCGCTCGGCGGTGGCGAGCACCGCGAACTCCGGGTTGGGGGCCGGCGGCTCCCCGGCGGTCGCCGTCGCCAGCGGCTCACTCACCCCCGGTCTCGGCGAGGTACCGGTGCACCAGCGCCACCGCCATCGCACCCTCGCCGGTGGCGGCGGCGCAGCGCTTCATCGAGCCGTGGCGGACGTCGCCGGCGGCGAAGACGCCGGGCAGGCTGGTCTCGAGCGGGTACGGCTGACGCGCCAGGGGCCAGCCGTCGGGCACCCCACCGCCGGGGGAGAGGTCGGTCCCGGTCACCAGGTAGCCGGCGCGGTCGCGCACCAGCTGCAGCTCCTGCATCCCCCCGGTGCAGGGCATGCCGCCGATGCAGATGAAGAGCGCGTCCGCCGCCGTGGTCTGGACCCTGTCGCCGCCGTCGAGGGCGACGCGCAGGGTGCGCAGCCGGGCGTCGCCGTCGACCGCGGCCACCTCGGCGGAGGTGCGCACCTCGATGTTCTCGACGGCGGTGACCTGGTCGACGAGGTACTGCGACATCGAGGCGCCCAGCGCCGGCCCGCGCACCAGCAGGGTCACCTGCCTCGCGTACCTGGCGAAGCGCAGGCAGGCCTGACCCGCGGAGTTGCCGCCGCCGACGATCACGACCCCCGCGCCCTCGCACGCCCGCGCCTCGCTCGGCCCCGCGCCGTAGTACACGCCGGCGCCGAGAAGCCGCTCCACGCCGGGAACGTCGAGCCGTCGCCACTGCACGCCGGTGGCGGCGACCACGGCGCGAGCCGGGATCACGGTGCCGTCGGAGAGCCGGCTGAGGTAGAGGCCGGCGCTGGTGGTGATGTCGGCGAGCGGACGCGCCACGAGGATCTCGGCGCCGAACTGCTCGGCCTGCACGGTGGCCCGCGACGCGAGCTGGCTGCCGCTGATGCCGCCGGGAAAGCCGAGGTAGTTCTCGATCATCGAGGTGGTGCCGGCCTGGCCGCCGGGGGCGACGGACTCGATCACCGCGGTGCGCAGCCCCTCCGAGGCGGCATACACGGCTGCCGCCAGCCCCGCCGGGCCGGCGCCGGCGATGGCGACGTCGTACTCCGCCAGCTTCGGTGGGACGATCATCCCCAGCCCGGAGGCGACCCGCTCGACGGTGGCGGCCTCCAGCCGGGTCCTGTCGGGAAGGACGCAGAGGGGCAGGCGGGTGTCCACGGTGAGCGCCGGGTCGGTGGCGGCCTCGCCGTCGACGTCGAACCAGTCGAAGAGCCGGCGGTTGCGCGTCAGGAAGTCGCGGATGGCGTAGGCGTCGGTGGAGGAGCGTGACCCGTACAGCTTCACCTGCGGCGTCACCGGCTGGGTGTCGTAGTCGATCATCGCGGGCTCCAGCGCTGCGGCCGCGGCCGGGGGCTCAGGGGTGTGACGGTGCCGGGGGGGCGCCCTCGAGCTCGAAGGCGACGTTGTCCAGGTAGCACCAGAACCAGTCCTCGCCGGGCTCGTAGGAGCGGACCAGGGGGTGCCCGACGGCTCGGAAGTGGCCGGTGGCGTGGCGCCCTGGGGAGCTGTCACAACATCCCACATGTCCGCATTCCTGACAGACACGCAGGTGGACCCAGTCGTGGCGGCCCTGCTTCAGGCAGTCCTCGCAGCCGGGGGAGGAGGGGGTGACGTCGTTGATCTCGTCGAGGTGGGTGCAGGTCGCCATGGCAGGGTCCAGTGTAGTGCCGCGAACTGAATCCGGTGATGCGGTGACGCCGGCGCTACAGTTCGGGTGCAGCCAGCCAGCACAGCGTCAGCGGGAGTGCATGCGCCATGCGTACCCAGCTCCGGTCCGTCCTGCTCGTGTCCGCCATGGTGGCGACCGCCCTGGGCTGGGGAGGCGGGGCACCCTCCGCCGCAGCCGCGGCGGGCTGGGCGCCGGCGAGCTCGGCGTCCATCCACCCCGGCGTGCAGCTCTTCACCAAGGGCGCCCAGTGCACCGCGAACTTCATCTACGTCGACGGCACCGACACCTACATCGGCCAGGCGGCGCACTGCTCGGGCACCGGCGGCAGCAGCGAGACCAACGGCTGCTCGGCGGCCTCCCTGCCCCTGGGCACCCCGGTCTCGATCACCGGCGCCAAGCATCCGGGCACGCTCGTCTACAACTCCTGGCTCTCGATGCAGGGGCTCCACGAGAAGGACGCCGACACCTGCCAGTACAACGACCTCGCGCTGGTGCGGCTCGACCCCGCCGACGTCGGCTCGGTGAACCCGACGGTGCCGGTCTGGGGCGGTCCCACCGGTCTGCGCAGCGCCGGCACCAGCGCCGGCGACCCCGTGTACTCGTACGGCAACTCGCAGCTGGGCCTCGGCACCGGCGCCATCAGCCGCAAGCAGGGGACCAGCAACGGCGACCTCGGCGGCGGATGGAGCCACACCGTCAGCACCCAGCCGCCCGGCGTGCCCGGCGACTCCGGCAGCGGCTTCCTCGACGCCCAGGGCAACGCCCTCGGCGTGCTCAGCACCCTCGACCTCGCTCCCGGCCCCGGCACCAACGGCGTCGGCGACCTCGCCCACGAGCTCGCCTACATGCACCTCCACTCCGCCTTCACGGCCGTGCGGCTGGTGATGGGGACGGAGGCGTTCGCAAAATCGGGACGGTGACCGGCCGACCTGACATCGCCCAGAGGGGGCCGGGGATCTCCACGGTGACGGCCGCGCCGGGCTCCGGCCTGGTCACGCCGCCGCCGCGGGCGGCGAGCGTGAGCGGGCCGCCGGGGAGCTGGACCTGCACCTCGACGCGGCTGTCGTGGCCCTGGTACTCCGTGCCGGTCACCCGCCCGGTCAGCCCGCCGTCCGCATCGCGGGCACCGGTGGCGAGGCGCACCTGCTCGGGACGCAGCACGGCAAGCGCTGCGCCGGCGGCGGGGCAGGCGGGATCGAGGGCCAGCCGGCCCAGCGCGGTGTGGAGGACCCCGCCCTCGACGGTCGCGGGGAGGAGCGTGGCCTCGCCGACGAAGGTGGCGACCGCCGCGTCGGCGGGCCGCCCGTAGACCTCGGCGGGCGCCCCCGCCTGGACCACCCGACCCTCCCGGATCACCGCCACCAGGTCGGCGAGGGACAGGGCCTCGGCCTGGTCGTGGGTGACGAGCACGGCGGTCACCCCGGTGGCGCCGAGGATGGCGCGCACGTCCGCCCGCAGCCGGACGCGCAGGGCGGCGTCGAGGGACGAGAACGGCTCGTCGAGGAGCACCACCTCGGGGTCGCACGCGAGCGCGCGGGCGAGGGCGACGCGCTGCTGCTGCCCGCCGGAGAGCTGGTGCGGGTGCCATCGCTCGAGGCCGCCCAGCCCCACCAGATCGAGGAGCTCGGCGACCCGGGCCGCCCGGGCGGCCCGGCGGTGCCGCCCCCTGCCGGTGAGGGCGAAGCCCACGTTGTCGGCGACCGACAGGTGGGGGAACATCGCCCCGTCCTGGGGCACGTAGCCGACCCGGCGGCGCTCCGGCCGGACCCGCCGCCGGCCGTCGTCGACCAGCGAGCCGGCGATGCGGACGCGGCCCTCGGTGGCGGGCTGGAAGCCGGCGAGCACCCGCAGCAGGGTGGTCTTCCCGCATCCCGAGGGTCCGAGGACGCAGGCGAGGCCCCCCCCGGGGATGCGGAGGTCGACGCCGCGGAGCACCGGCGCCGCGCCGTAGGCGGCGTGCAGGTTCTCGATCTCGACCGAGCGGGCCGCCCTCACGACCGTGCCAGCCCGAGCCGGGTCAGCAGGAACACCGGCACCGCCGAGGTGACCACCATCACCGCCGCGTACGGTGCCGCCGCCCCGTAGGCGAGGTTCGAGGTGTAGAGCCAGAACCGGGTCGCCAGGGTCTCGACCCCGGTGGGCCGGAGCAGCAGGGTCGCGGTCAGCTCGGTGGTCGCGGACAGCGAGACCAGCGCCGCCGCCGCACCCAGGCCGGGCAGCAGCAGCGGCACGGTGACCCGGCGGAGCGTTCCCAGCCAGGTCTCGCCCAGCGAGCGGGCCGCATCCTCGAGCTCCGGGGGCACCCGGGCCAGCGCGGCGCGCACCGCGATCAGGGCGAGGGGGAAGAAGAGCACCACGTAGCCGGCCTCGAGGAGCGCGGTGCCCTGGTACAGCGGCCGGAGGTGGTGGATGGCGAAGGCGGCGATGGTCAGCCCCACCGCGACCCCGGGGAGCGCCCGCACCAGGTAGGCGCCCCGCTCCAGGGTGTGCGCCAGCCGCGAGGGGTGGCGGAGCGACAGCAGCGCCACGGGGAGGGCGAGCAGAGTCGCCACCACCGCGGCCCCGGCCCCCAGCAGCAGCGACTCGGCGGTGGCCGCGAACACCGACCCCGAGGGCAGGGTGGTCGAGCTGCCGCGGATCATCCAGTAGGCGATCGACCCCACCGGCACGCCGAGGGCGAGCACCACCAGCACCGCCATCGCCAGCACCGCCAGCGGCGCGGCCCGGCCCAGCCGCACCGGAGCGGCCGGCAGCGCCGCCCGGGTGCCGGGATGGCCGCTCCGGCCCCGCAGGGCGTACTCGCCGGCCAGCAGCATCACCCCCATCAGGCAGAGCACCAGGGTGAGCACCGACGCCGAGGCGGCGTCGAATCCCAGGCTGTACTGGGTGAAGATCGCGGTGGCGAAGGTGCGGAAGCGCAGCACCGCGAAGGTGCCGTACTCGGCGAGCAGGTAGAGCCCGACCACCAGCATCCCGCCCAGGACCGCGGTGCGCACCGAGGGCAGGGTGACCCGGAGGAACCGGCGCACCGGGCCGGCCCCGAGGCTGCGGGCGACGTCGTCGAGCGCCGGGTCGCTGCGCCGGAGCGTCGCCGCAACCGGCAGGTACACCCACGGGTAGAGGGAGAGGGTCATCACCAGCCACGCGCCGCCGAAGCCCTGCACCGACGGCAGCAGCGAGACCCAGCTGCTCCCCGCCACGAACTCGGGGATCGCCAGGGGCAGCACCAGCAGCACCGCGAGCAGGCGGCGGGCGGGGATGTCGGTGCGCTCCACCAGCCAGGCGGCGGCGACGCCGACCACCGCGCAGGCGACGGTCACGCCGAGGGTGAGGGTCACCGTGTTGGTCAGCAGCGTCGGCACCAGCGGCAGGGCGAGCAGGTGCGCCGCCCGGCGCGGGCTCACCGTCAGCGCCTGCAGCACCACCGCGGCGACGGGGAGGAGGAGGATCGCCGTGATCGCGACCACCGAGATCGTCAGCGCCGCCGGCGCCGGCCGGTGCGCGACCCCGCGCGCCCGCACCGGGCGCCGGCCGGCCAGGGACCGCGCCGCCACTAGAGGAGCCCGGCCTGCTGGAGCAGGTCCAGTGCCTCCCTCCCGGTGCCGAGGTCGACCACCGGGCTGGTCAGCTGCGCCAGCGGGGGCAGCCGCGGGTCTGGCACCCCGGGGAGCAGCGGGTACTCCCAGCTCTCGCTGGTGGCGATGATCCGTTGCGCCGGCTCGCTCACCAGGTAGGCGACGAACCGCTGGGCGAGGTCCTGGTGCTGGCCGGAGGCGACCACGGCGGCGCCGGAGATGTCGACGAGGCCGCCCGCGTCAGCCGGGGGGAAGTAGTGGAGCGCGGAGTGGACGCCGCCGTTGCCGACCTCGTCGCGCATCCGGTACCAGTAGTAGTGGTCGACCAGGCCCATGGCGATCTCACCGCGGTTCACCGCCCTGATCAGCGACTCGTTGCTGTCGTAGACCTTCGCGTTGTCCTTGAGGGCGGTCAGCCAGGCGGCGGTGGCCTCGGACCCCCGGGCGCCGACCACCCGGGTGACCACCGGTTGGAAGTCGGTCTCGGAGGGCGCGACCGCCACCCTGCCCTTCATCTCCGGCCTGCCGAGGTCGAGCACCGAGGTGGGCAGGTCCTTCTCGGCGACCGCCTGGGTGTTGTAGACGAGGGCGGCGGCGCGGGCGGAGACGCCCACCCAGTGACCCGCGGCGGAGCTGGCCTGGCGGGGCACGAGCGCCAGCGTCGCCGGTCGCACCGTGGCGAGCAGGTGCTTCTCGTCGAGAATCGAGAGCGAGGGCGGGTTCTCCGCGAAGAACACGTCGGCGGGCGAGCTGGTCCCCTCCTGGAGGAGCTGGTTGGCGAGGTCGGCCTCGTCCCCCGAGCGCACGTGCACCTCGATGCCGGTGCGGTTCTGGAAGTCCTGCACCAGGGCGCCCACGGTCTGCTGGTGCTGACCGCTGTACACGGTGATGGTGCCCGCCGAGCCGACCTGCCGGGCCGCGGTGGTCACCGCCGGCGTCGCCGAGCCGCAGCCCGCGAGCGCGACCACGACCGCGCCGGCGAGCCCCGCCCCGGCCGCCTGGGTGGGTCTTCTCGACGTCATCCCCTGGCCCCCCTCACCGTGCATTTAGTTCGACCTAAGGTCCGGGGTAGCCTAGCCTAACGGGGCGGATGCCGCAAGAGCCTCAGGGAGATCCTGCCGGTCTCGGCCCGAACGGCGATCGCCGAGGCGATGAGCAGCGCCACCGACACGAAGTGAACCCTCGCTGAACGTCGACCGGGCGTCAGCGAGCGGAGGCGGGACCGCCCGGCGCGGGTCAGCTCAGGGAGTAGACCATCCGTCCGCCCTCGCCGGGGCGCATGACCGCGCCCGCACCCTTGGCGATGTGACGAATCGCGCGCCCGGAGACGGGAGTGCCGGCCTGGCTGATCTGCGCGGCGATCTCGCCGGCGGTGGCGGTTCCCAGCTTTCCGATGACGGCACGGACCACGTCCGCGGTCACCGACGCGGGCGTGGCCCGGCCGTTTGCGGACGCGCGCGCGACCCGGCCGGTGCCGTTCGCCGACGCCGCGCGGGAGCGGCCACGAGGTGCCGCACCGCGTGCGGGCCGTGCGGATGCCGGAGCCGGCGACGCGGCGCCCCGTCGCCGTCCCCGCCGGACGGGTTCGGCGCGGGCGACCAGTGCTCGGGCATCACGGAAGAGGTCGATCCCCTCGGCGAGCTCGGCGCGCAGCTGCTCGTTCTCGTCCTGTGCCTGGACGACCGCCTCGCGCAGCGAAACGACCTCGTCGAGCAGTCCTCCGAAACGCGCGAGGAAGTCGTCACCGGCGGTGCGCATCGCGTCGACGTTGACCGCCCGCTTGCGGCGGGTCGGCTGCGCCGGCGCCGCGGTCTGCTGACGGGCTCTCGCCATTCGGAGGCCTCCCAAGACACGAACTGCGTGACCGTATCTGCGGTTTCGCGCGGACTTGATCGGACAACCCGCTCCAGTCCCGCGCATTATGCACCCTTCTCTGGCCGCGAATGCAGTCGCTATGCCGACGTCACATGTCAGCGCCGCCGTGCAGCCCTGCAGAGGTCGGTGAGCTGGCGCATCATCCAGTCCGCCTCGGCGGCGTCCCGGTCGCGCAGCACCGCGTGAACGTTCCGGCCAGCCGTGTCCAGGTGCAGGGTGGCGAGGCGCAGGCGGCGCTGCAGCGGCCCCTGCACCCAGCGGATGCTCTGCACCTTTGCCAGGGGGACGACGTCCGTTGCCCGGCATACCCGGCCGCTCTGGGTGATCGCCGCGCGTCCGTCGAACCCCGCGGCGAGAAAGTGATAGCGGAGCGGGCTCTTCAGGCGGGCCCGGCGAGGCGGCCGGGTGGAGGCCGGGAGCGGCCAGGGCATCACCCGTGAGACCAGCCCCAGCGCCTGATCGCGGGACCCGACCGGCATCAGCGCCCGGGTGACCCGCCGTCCCTCCTGGTCGCCCCGCCGGACCTGGCCCTGGCCGGCGACGTCCACCTCGACGCGGCACCAGCCGGCGGCGCGCCAGACCAGCGGCTCGCTGATGCGCACCGCCTGCACCCGGCCGTAGGGGATCGTCTCGGCGCGGGTCTCCAGCAGTCCCGCCCGCAGCCGAAGCCCGTCGGGGGCCTCGGCCACCGCGAAGTCGAACTCGCTGTTCAGCCGTCTCCAGGCGGTCACCCACAATCCCACCACGGGGGCGAGGAATGCCCCCGCCGCCGGCGGCGAGATGGTCACGACGGTCACCGCCACGACCACGAGGGCGGCACCGGTCAGCCCCAGGGCGCTCAGCGCGGTGGACGCCAGCAGCCGCGGTGCCGGAAGGTGAAACAGCGGAAGCTCGGCGGGAGCGGGCGTCTCCTCGGCGAGCCCGTGGGCGAGGGCGAGCAGCCGGGCGCGCAGGATCTCGGCGCTGCCCTCGGCGAGGTAGGCGAGACGCGCGTCGCCGTGATGCGAGCCCGCGAGCCGCAGGCGCAGCTCGGACAGCCCCAGCACCCGGCCGAGCAGCGGCCGGACGATGTCGACCGCCTGCAGACGGCTCAGGGGGATCTGGCGCGAGTCGCGGCGCACCAGCCCGGTCTCGATGCGCAGGGTGCCGCCGTCGACCCGCCAGCGGGTCACCAGCCAGGAGACGATGGCGGCGACCGCCCCGAACGTGACCAGGGCGGTGAACACCGCCAGGCGCACCCCGGTGCTGCCGCCCCGCGCGGTCGCCTGGGCGGTGACCAGGACGGCCGGGATGACGAGCCGTCCGCCCCGGAGCACCGGGCTCAGGGGATGCAGCCGCACCCAGCCGTCGGTCGCGGGAGGGCTCACAGGCCGGCCGCCCGCGCCTCACCGAGCGCGGCCAGCCGGTCGCGGAGCCGGGTGGCCTCGGCCTGGTCGAGCCCGGGAATGCGGGCGTCGGTGGCCGCCGCGGCGGTGTGGAGCCGCACCGTGGCGAGGCCGAAGGAGCGTTCGAAGGGCCCGGCGACGACGTCGACGAACTGCATCCTGCCGTACGGCACCACCGAGACCCGCCGGATCAGGCAGCCGCGCCGCACCAGGAGATCGTCCTCGCGCTCGTGATAGCCCCAGGCCCGATAGCGTGCCAGCAGGAACCGGTAGGTCATGCCGGCGAGGCCGGCGGTGAGGACGGCCACGACCAGCGCCGCAGGGAGGGCGCCGGCGACCCCCAGGCCCAGGGCCAGGGCCGCGAACGGGGGGACGGCGAGGACCAGCAGCTGGACGAGCCGCAGCCGTGGCACCCGGGTGGAGATCCGGCGCCAGCCGTCCTCGGTGCCGCCGGAGAGCGCGTCCGTGGTCATCGCCGGGGATCATGCCCCACGCGATCCTCAGCGGATCAGGGGTGGCTCACCCGGTCCGGCGGACAGCCCAGCCTCCTCCTCGGCGGCCCAGACTATCGGTTGGCGCCGGAGGTGTGCCGTCGCCGGCCGACACCGAGCCAGCCGAGCCCCATCCGCGCGGTGGTCACCCTCGAGCCCCTGCGGGAATCCCGCACCCCCCTCAGGTCGAGCGCGCGCGGTGCGACGTCGGCCGGGCGGAGCTCGTCGACCCCTCGGAACCGGGCGGCCACCGCCGTGCACGCGTCCAGTGCGGCCGCGTTGTACGCCCACTCGGGGTCGCCGACCACATCCGACCAGGCCATCCCCGACCACTCGACGGAGTCGCCGAGCGTGGTCAGCGCACGGCCGTGCTCGCGGGCGCGCGCCACCAGCACCCGCGTCGTGACCATGCGTGCCGTCATGCTCGTTCTCCCGCCCCAGGGCGTGCCGCGAGACACGACCGCCGCTCGTGCCTCCCCTCGCGCCGTCCACCGCCTGGACGTCACTCCTTGCCCGGGATCCTGACAGATCTGCGGAGAAACGCAAGCACGGCCCGCGGCCCTCTACATGCCCGTCCCACCTATGTGCGGAGCCCCGACACCGGCGATGCGACGCACGTCCGCGAGGTCGTGGACTACGGTGTGTTCGGCCCCTCGGGCCCGGTGTCGAGGTGGTTGTCGTAGAAGCGCTGCAGCTCGGCCAGGTCGAGACGGTCCATCGGGTCGTAGTAGTCCCAGAAGACCGCGGCGAACCGCGGCGTCATCGACGGCCAGGGGATGACGATCACCTTCGCGTACGGCGTGACGCCGGGCCGCGCCTTCAGCCCGGGGTCGGGCGCCTGCCGGCGCAGCCACAGGGTGAGCGACTGGACGTCGGCGTCGCAGCCCTGGGGGCAGTTGTAGAGCACCGCGACGTAGCCGTGCTCGAGGTTGTGGACCCAGTGCTCGGCGGGGACCACGGGGGTGGCGGGATGGACGCCCGCGGTGATCGGGGCCTGGCCGTAGCCGAGGCTGTAGTGGCAGCCGCTGGTGGGCGGGTCGTGCGCGTAGACCACCCGGGTCGGCGGGGTCACGTGATCGTGGGGCATCTCGGGGACGACCTGGGCGTGGTCGGACCCGCCGTTGGTGCGCGGCGGATCGGGGCGGAACGTCCCCAGGCTGCCGGGGCCGTACGAGCAGCCGGCGGTGCCGACCTGGGTCGCGACGCTGGGGCGGGGGGACGGCGACCTCGTGCCGGTGGCGCCGGTGCTCCCGCAGGCGGACAGCGCGGCGATGCCGGCGAGCGCCGCACCCCGTCGGGCGGGAGTGCGCGGTCGGATCATCGGCCGGTCACTGTACCGACCAGCGCCATTGCTCAGGCCGGCGGGCGCGGCGGCGGCATTCCGCCCCAGCGGCGCCGGCCTTTCACCCACCTGGCGCTCATCAACGCGGTGATGCGGATGCGGGTCAGGCCGGCGAGCTCCACTTCCAGGCGGGCTGGCTGGCCGTCACCGCATGGGTCTCCACCGAGAGCACCCGACCGCAGGTGAGGCAGCAGACGAGGCGGCCGGGCCCTCCCGGGCCGGTGTACTCGGCGACCGTCGTCGGGGTCCGGCAGCGCGGACACGCGTCGGCGTGGGGGTCCGCCGCCCTGTTGGCGGAATCCTCGTCGGTGACGTCACCCATGACCAGCCCCCGAGCAGCGCCGGGCCCGGCGTAGGAGCGCCGGTGCCCTCATCCACAATTGTCCCCCCCTGGGGACTGTCAAGGGAAGCGGAGGCGCGCGAGGAGAAGCGCGTGCTGCGCCGCCAGGCGAGGGCCGAGCGCCGCGCCCGCCACCCTGTCTCTCCAGCACGAGGGGTCCGAGCCCTGATCTCCCCCGACGCTGGTAGGGTGATCCGATGAGCGAGCGACGTGAGGTCGCCACCCTCGGTGGCGGGTGCTTCTGGTGCCTGGACGCCGCCTACCGGCGGGTCGAGGGCGTGACCGGCGTGGTCTCGGGCTACGCCGGTGGGCAGGATCCGAACCCCACCTACCAGCGGGTGTGCTCCGGCCGGACCGGCCACGCCGAGGTCGTGCAGGTCGAGTACGACCCCGACGTCATCTCCTACGCGGACATCCTCGACGTCCTCTGGGCGATCCACGACCCCACCACCCCGAACCAGCAGGGCCACGACGTCGGCACCCAGTACCGGTCGATCATCCTCACCCACGACGACGCCCAGCGAGGTGCGGCGGAGGCGTCCCGCGACGCCGTCCAGTCGCTGTGGCCGCGACCGGTGGTCACGGAGATCGTCCCCCTCGAGGTGTTCCACCCCGCCGAGGAGTACCACCAGGACTACTACGCGCGGAACCCCGAGCAGGGTTACTGCCAGGCGGTCATCAACCCGAAGCTCGCGAAGCTGCGACAGCGCTTCGCCGCCCGGCTCCGCGCCGGCGCCTGACCCACCCGAACGACGGGCTCCCCGGCCCCCTGGCTACCATGGCGGCCCGATGTCCTCTGCACCGATCGCACCCGTCGCGTCCGCGGCCGTCCGCCGCCAGCTCCACTGGGTCGCCATCGTGGCGATCGTCGACTTCGTGCTCCTCGTCCCGCTCGCGGGCGGAGCGCTGACCGGCCATCATCAGCTCGCCCGCTCCCTCGGCCCCGTCCACGGAGTCGGGTTCATCATCGAGCTCTTCCTGGCGGTGCGCGGCGCGACCTCGCGCTTCTGGGGATGGTGGTTCCCCGCCATCGTCCTCGTGACCGGGGGGCCGCTCGGCGCGCTGGTCGCCCACCGGGTGGTCAGCTCCCGGCTCAGCGCCGCGGAGGCGGCCACGGCCCGCGAGGTGGCGTAGCCTCAACCTGCGCGGGGCAGCGAGGCCCGCACCGTGGTGCCCCGGCCCGGCGCGCTGCTCACCTGCAGCCGGCCGCCGGCCCGCGCCGCCCGCTCGCGCATCGAGACCAGCCCGAGGTGCCCCGTCGGGACGGCGGCGGGGTCGAAGCCGTCGCCGTCGTCGGCCACCTCGAGGGTCAGCGCGTCCGGCTCCTCCAGCAGCCGCACCGTGATCCGTGCCGGCCGGCCGTGGCGCAGGGCGTTGCGCAGCGCCTCCTGGGCGATCCGGTACAGCGCCTCCTTGGCGGGGCCGGGAAGGTCGGGCTCGGCGCACGGCGGGAACTCCACCACGACGCCGCGATGGCGCGAGGCCATCGCCGCGGTGACCCGCCGGAGCGCGCCGCAGAGCCCGTCGTCGAGCAGGTGGCGGGGATGCAGCTCGACGAGCAGCTCCCGCATCTCGGTGAGGGCGGCGTCGGCCATCGCCACCACCTCCTCGAGCGCGGCGGCGGCGGCCTCGGGATCCCCGCCCCGCCGCAGCATCGCCAGGGTCGAGCGGGTGCCGAGGGCGACCCCGTAGATCGCCTGGCTCACCGAGTCGTGGAGCTCGCGGGCGAGCCGCTCGCGCTCCTCCTCGACGGCGCGGGTGCGGGCGACGAACTGGGCCACGGCCTCGGCCACCGAGCCGAGGTGGTCGATGACCGCAGTCCCCAGCGGCGAGCAGGAGAACAGCGCCATCACCCCGACGGTGCGGCCGTCGACCACCAGCGGGTGGCCGGCGAAGGCGACGATGCCGGTGGCGCGCGCCCACTCGGGGTGGTCGATGCGCGGGTCGTGGACGACGTCGTTGGTCATCATCGGCCGGCCCTCGGCGGCGATGCTGCCGATCTTCAGCTCACCGACCCTGACCGTGCCGTGCGGGCCGTCGAGGTGGGTGTACAGGCCGGCGCTGGCGCGGAGCACCAGGGTCTCGCCGTCGGGCTCGAGCACCCAGACCCGGGCGAAGGCGGCGTCGAGCCGGTCGACGATCGCGACCGCGCACCGCTGCAGCACCTCCGACATCGGCCCGCCGCGGGCCAGGGTGGTCCCGCAGTCGGCGAGCAGCGCGGTGAGCCTGCGGTAGTCGTCCGGCGGTCCTGGCATGATGCCTCCATGATCCGGGTCGTGGTCGTCGATGACCACTGGGTGGTCCGGCAGGGGCTGCGGCTCTTCCTCGACCAGCAGGACGGCATCCGCGTGGTCGGCGAGGCCGCCGACGGCGAGGAGGCGCTGGTGGTGGTGGAGGCCCTCCGTCCCGACGTGGTGCTGATGGACCTGCTGATGCCCCGGCTCGACGGCGTCGAGACCACCCGCCGGATCAAGCAGCGGTTCCCGCGGGTGGAGGTGGTGGTGCTGACCACGGTCGTCGACGGCGAGGCGGTGGTCGGCGCCATCGGGGCCGGGGCCACCGGGTACCTCCTCAAGGACTCCCGCGGGGACGCGCTGGTCACCGCGGTGCGCGCCGCCGCCGAGGGCAGGGTCGAGCTCTCGCCCGAGGCGGCGCGGCGGCTGGCGACCTCCATCCGGCCGCGGCGGGCGGCCGAGCCCCTGACCCCGCGCGAGCGGGAGGTGCTCGGGCTGGTCGCGGAGGGGCTGGCGAACAAGGAGATCGGCGCCCGGCTGGGCATCGCGGAGAAGACCGTGAAGGCCCACGTCACCCGGGTGCTCGACAAGCTGGGGGTGCGGAGCCGCACCCAGGCGGCGCTGGTCGCGGTGCGCTCCGGGGCGGGCGGGCTCGAGGTGCCCGGCGGCGCCCCCTGAGGCCGGACCCCGACCAAGGTCCCATGCCGGTGCCGACCCCGGTCGCTGGTGCCGGTGGCGGCGGTGGCGCAGACTGGAGGCATGACCGTCGCGAACCGTGTCGTCACCCGCCGCACCCGTCCCGCGGGGCGCGTGGTGGCCGTCCTCCAGGGCTGGGAGCGCCGGCTCGGCGCCGACCGGCCCGGTCGCAGCGGCCTGGTGTGGCTGGGACCGCTGGTCTGCGCCGCCGGCGCCTTCGTGATGCTCGCCTGGTTCGCGCACAGCGGTGGGCTGGGGGTGGAGCAGTGGTTCCCCATCGGCCTCTTCGGCGCGCTGATCCTCGGCGGGCTGTCGGTCAGCTATCTGGCCGCCTTCGCCGGCGACGAGCGCGACGCCGAGGACCGGGCCGGGGGCTGAGGCTCAGGCTGGGCCGGCCAGCTCCGGCCTGCGGGCGGCGATGCCGGCGGCGGCGAGCGCGGCCCGGGCGGCGGTGGGGGTGACGATGCATCCCGCCTCCTCCAGGGTGCTGCGCTGCCGGCCGTACCCCTGGGGGTCGTCCCGGGTGCCGAGCACGTAGGCCACCACCCGGGGGCCGTCCGCCGCCGCCGTGATCTCGGCGCACACCGGCGCCAGCATCCCGGCGGGGTCGGGGTGGGCGCCGTGTCCGAGGACGACGTCGAGGAGCACCACCGCCGTGGCGGGGTCGGCGGCCTCGCGGCGGATCAGCTCGAGCCGTGCCTCCGGGTCGATCATCGGGTGAGGGCGTCCCTGGGTGTACTCCTCCTCGCCGAGGTCGAGGCAGACGTGGGCTCCGGCGGGCGCGGGCAGGCCGTCCCGGCTGCTCACCGGGGCGTTCGAGTACACCCTGCCGAGGTGGGCCGCGAGGATGAGCTGGGCCTCGTAGCAGAGGGTGCCGCCCGAGAACAGGCCGCGGACCGCGGTGCGGCTCGCAGGCAGGCCGCGGCAGGCGGCCGCGACGTGCTCGGCGAGCCCCCGACCGGGGTCGGGCAGGGGCAGGCCGAGCCCGCCCAGGATCGCGATCACCCCCTGCTCCAGGGTGCCGGCGAGCTCGACCCCCGGGGCCACCTCGAGGTCGGGGGCGACCCCGAGCACCGCGGCGACCAGCGGCTTGGTGCGGGGCGCCCCCAGCAGCGCGCGGGCCACCGGCTCGGCCGGCGGCTTGGAGACGAGGAGGATCGCGTCGGTCCCGGGGTCGGCCTCGAGGGCGGCGATGGCGACCCGGGCCATCCGGCCGTCGACCGCCGCGGAGAGGTCGCGGCCGCCGATCCCGATCACCTGCGACACCCCGGCGCCCCAGCGGTCGAGCAGCGACGACACCTCCTGGGCCCCGGTGCCGGCGGCGGCGACGACGCCCACCCGCCCCGGCCCGACGACGTTGGCGAAGCCCAGCCCGGTGCCACCGAGGATCGCCGTCCCCGCGCCCGGCCCCATCACCAGCAGGCCCAGGCGCGCGGCGCGGTCCTTGAGCTCGACCTCCTCGTCGAGGCTGACGTGGTCGCTGAAGAGGAGCACGTGCAGGCCCGCGGTGAGGGCGTGGTGGGCGGCCAGGGCCGCGTACTCGCCGCTGACCGAGACGATCGCGACGTTGAGGTCGGGGCGGGTGGCGACCGCCTCCTCGACGGTGCGCGCCCCGCGCTGCTCGCCGCCGTCGGGGCGGGAGGGACGCTCGGCGAAGAGCGCGTCGCGGCCCCGCGCCAGCCCGGCGTCGGCCGCCTCCTCCGACCCGGCGCGCGCCGCCAGCGCGAGGTCGTTCGCCGAGGCGCCGGCGAGGTCGGCCTCCGCCACCCCCTCGGCGAGGAGCGCCCCGACGTTGGCGGGGGTGGCCATCACCGCGGTCGCCCACTCCACCCCGTCGCCCTCGACCATGGCGCGGGTGGCGCTCATCAGCAGCACTGAGTCGACGAAGGTGTCGCGCAGCAGGGCGCAGCGGGCCGCGGTCACGACCCCACCAGCGCCGAGGTCTCGGCGGCGCCGCCGCCCGGGGCCCGTGCGTGGCGGACGATGCTGGTGCCGCAGGTGCCCTCGAGCAGCGAGGCGCGGCCCTCGAGCGACGGGTACACCAGCTCCGGGGTGGTGATCACCGCCACCCTGCCGCCGCCCCGCAGGAAGCGGGTGGCGGCGCGCACCTTGGGGCCCATGCTCCCCGCCGGGAACTGCCCGTCCGCGAGGTGGCGCTCGGCCTCCTCGAGGGTCATCTCCTCGACGGCGCGCTGGTCCGGGGTGCCGAAGTCGAGCATCACCGTCTCCACCCCGGTGACCAGCACCAGCGCCTCCGCGAGCAGCGAGGTGGCGAGGCGCTGGGCGGCGAGGTCCTTGTCGATGACCGCATCGATGCCACGATAGCCGTCGGGGGTGGAGACCACGGCGACGCCGCCGCCGCCGGCCGCCACCACCACGTAGCCGGCGTCGATGAGGGCGAGGATGGCGCCGGTCTCGAGGATCTCGATCGGCTCCGGCGACGGCACCACCCGCCGGTAACCGCGGCCGGCGTCCTCGACGATCGACCAGCCCCGCCGGCCGGCGAGGGCCTCGGCCTCGTCGCGGCCGAGGAAGGGTCCGATCGGCTTGGTGGGATGGGAGAAGGCAGGGTCGGCGGGATCGACGGTGACGTGGGTGACCAGGGCGGCGGGTTGCACCCGCGGCCAGCCCGACACCCGCCGGAGCGCCAGCGAGATGAGGCTGCCCATCTGGCCCTGGGTCATGGCGCCGAGGTTGAAGAGCGGCTGCGGGGGGATGACCCCGGCGCTCTCCTCGTGGGCGATGGCGAGGCTGCCGACCTGGGGGCCGTTGCCGTGCACGACGACCACGCCCCATCCCGCCCGGAGCAGCCCCCTGGCCGCCCGCGCCATGGTCAGTGCGTTGGCCTCCTGCTCCTCGTAGGTGCCCGCCTGCCCGGCGCGTGTGAACGCGTTCCCGCCGAGGGCGATGACCGCGATCCTGTCCATCTCCATCCAGTGCGAGCGTCACGCATGGCGTATGCGTCTTGGAGGATAGTGAACGGCCGGGTGCGCCGCAAGACGGCTCCGCCCTGCCGCGCCCGGAGGCCGGGGGTGTACGGGGGGTGCGCCCGGCGGTAGCCTGAGGGCACGCGGGCGGGATCGCACCAGGGCGGAGGGGACGATCGTCGGCATGGACAGGCAGCATGGGGGCACCTGGAAGGGCGTGGCCGAGGTGCTCCGACCCCGGAACCTCGTCCAGCCCGGGCTGCTGCTCCTCCTCGAGGAGGCCCCCGGCCACGGCTACGACCTCCAGCACCGTCTGGAGGCGCTGCTGGTCTGGCGGGTCGACTCGCCGACCATCTACCGCGTGCTCAACGCGATGGAGGACCAGGGCCTGGTGTCCTCGATCTGGGAGCGGTCGGAGTCGGGCAAGGAGCGCCGCACCTACGTGATCACCGACGCCGGCCGCGGGGCGGGGGAGGCGTGGATGAGCGAGCTCGCCAACGCCAGCGTCCTGCTCCACGGGCTGCTCCGGCGCTACGAGCTGGGCGACCGCACCGAGGCACCGCAGCCCGCCCGGGACCACGCCGCGGACGACGCGTTCTGGTCGCGCCGGCTGCTCGACGCCGAGCCGCGACCCGCGGTCGCGCAGGCGGTGGGCGCCGACGCTCCTCCCGTCGCGCCGTAACTGTAATCCGCACCTAGTCCCTACCTGGGGATTGCACCTACCGGTCGCCGCGCCCATGCATGCAGAAATGCGGTATTGACCCCCGGCGAAATACCGATCAGATTCGCATCTGCCAATCGGGCCCCCGTATCCACGCGCCCGTGAATGGGATCCGGCCGGCACCGACCCCGCTTCAGACCCGAGCCGACCACCGGCCTGGCCACACCTCACTGAGGAGAGCTCGCTCATGGTTCAGATGGCGCAAGCCCCGGCGAAGGCACCGGTGGTCGTCGACGTCTCCTGGGATCCGATCACCAGGATCGTCGGCAGCCTCGGGATCTTCACGAAGATCGACTTCGCGAACCGTGTCTGCGTGGACTGCCGCAGCACGTCGTCGATCTTCCGCGGCTACAGCATTTTC
>DASXNK010000109.1 GCA_036495095.1 Candidatus Dormiibacterota bacterium
GGCCGGAGATGAGCTGGGACCTCGGTCATGAGGATGGGGCCTCGCACCTACAAAGGCAGATTTGTAGGTGCGATCATCGCACACCTATTTCCACTGTCAACCGGAGGGCGTGGTCAGCCCAGGTCGGAGGAACTCAGAGCCCTGGATTCGAATACGACTCTCGGTGTCGACCCCGGATGTGGAGCGGAGGGGATTCGAACCCCTGACCTCTGCCGTGCGAGGGCAGCGCTCTCCCAGCTGAGCTACCGCCCCAGGGTCGACCGGCCCGCAGGGCAGCCGCAGTATAGGCCCCAGGGGCCCCTCGGAGCCCCCAACCGCAGCGGTCCTACCAGGCCTCGGCGCCGTGCACGAAGTAGGTGTCGCAGGCCAGGTCGAGCGTCGCCGCGGTCAGCTCGGCGGGCTCACCCCGGTAGCGGGCGGCGTGGACGACGTGGTCGAGCAGGTCGCGGGGGTGCACCCCGTGGAGGGCGCGGCCCACCTGGCGGTACTGGCGCTCGAGCAGCTCGTCGACCGCCCAGGGCTCCCAGGCGACCTCGTTGCGCTCGCACTCCCGGCGCCAGATCTCCCGGTACTCCTCCTCGGTGGGGTCGGGCACCAGCACCTTGAACCGCACCCGCCGCAGGAAGGCCTCGTCCATGAGGTCGCTCGGCTTCAGGTTGGTGGAGAGGATGAGGAGGGTGGTGAAGGGCACCGCAATGCTCGTCCCCGCTCGGGCGATGTTGAGGTGGTCGATTCCCCGCTCCAGGGGCACGATCAGCCGGTTCAGCAGGTCGGGCGGCTGCATGTGCTGCTGGCGGCCGAAGTCGTCGACGAGGAAGAGGCCGCCGTTGGCCTTGAGCTGGAGCGACGCCTCGTAGAAGCCGAGCAGCGGATCGAAGCCGAGGTCGAGCATCCGTGGCAGCAGCTCCCCGCCCGCCTTGACCACGGGGCGCTCGACCAGCTTCCAGCGCCGGTCGTGGAGGGGCAGCCCGTGGGCCACCTCGATGTGGTGGACGGGGTCGAAGAAGCGGATGACCTCGCCGTGGACGTAGAGCGCACGGGGCACGAACACCGGTTCGCCGAGCAGGCCGGCGCACGACTCCGCGATCGAGGTCTTGCCGTTTCCCGGAGGTCCGTAGAGGAAGATCGCCTGGCGGGCATTCAGGGCGGGGCCGAGGCGTCCGAGCAGGTCGTCGGAGAGCACGAGGTGGTCCAGGGCGCCCAGCAGGGCCTCGCGGTCGATGCGCAGGTCGGACGCGGCCTGGTGCTCGGCGACGGCGGTGTACGCCTCGACCGGCACCGGCGCCGGGCCGGCGTACTGGTTGAGCTGGATCAGCTCGCGAGCGCGGGCGCGGCCGGCGCTCGAGATGAGGAACTGCATGCCGGTGGCGATCGACTCCCCGGCGTTCATGGCGGCCATCCGCACCCCGGTGCTCGCGCAGTACCCCTCGTCGGCCAGGAACTTCAACGTGGTCTCGACCAGGGAGAAGGGCAGGCAGACGTGGCGGGCGATGTCCCCGCCCAGCATGCTGCCGTGGAAGTAGAGGACCTTCAGCACCAGGTCGGAGAGGAAGCTGAAGGGGAGGCCGGTCGCCTCCACGTTCCGCGGAACCGGCGGGTAGGCGACGGTGGTGGCGGCGTTGGCCGCGGATGTGACGGGGAGGATGGGCATCGCTGGAGTCTCGCATCGGCTCCTTCTGCGACGAGGGTGCGCACCCGACCGTCATCGGACCGTTCCAGCCGTGACCGCCGGATCGGACGGCGAGATCCCGGCCCCCGCTGCACGGATCCAGGGCTGGGCATCGCCCACGGGCCGGCGTGCTACCGTCACCCCATGCCAGATGTCCCCCTCGACCAGGGCCATCCGGGCCGGCGTCGGGTCGGGCCGTTCTGGATCGAGGAGGGTGTGGGGCTGGTGATCGCCGGCTTCCTCCTCCTCAGCCTGGTCCTCGCGCTGTATATCGTGGCGGTCGTCAACCGGCCGCGCTGATCACTCCCGTACCCGGAGGCGGGCCCTGCCCGTTGGCCGGATGCGCCCCAGAGGCGCCATCCACCCCATGCGACGCTTCAACGAGCCTCCCCTCCCCGCCCGTCCCGGCCCGCCGGGAGCCACCCCGCCCCCTCCGTCGCCGGCGCGACCTCGGGGCGCGGTGCTGCCGCCTGGGGTCCGCCGCCAGCGGCGGAGCGCCCGCACCGGGATGCCGCCGCGGGTGCCGGGCCAGCCACGGACCCGCCGGCAGCGGGCCAGCGCGAGCACCGGCCACGCCCTCCGGCAGCGCCGCACCCCGCAGATGCGGGCCCTGCGCATCGGGCTCATCCTCCTGGCGGTGATCTGCGGCTGCGGTCTCGCCGGTGTCGCCGCCGTGTACGCCGCCTACCAGGGCTACAAGACCGGGCTGCCCGACGCCCAGACCCTTGCAGGCATGGAGCCCCCCCTCGACTCCCGGGTGGTCGACGGCAACGGCACCCTGATCGGCCTCCTCCACGACAACGGCAACCGCCACCAGCACATCGCGATCGACCAGGTGTCGCGGTGGGTGAAGCTGGCCACCGTCGACGTCGAGGACCGGCACTTCTACGAGAACGGCTCGTGGGACCTGCCCCGCATCGTCAAGGCGGGATGGGACGACGTCCGCCACACCGGCGCCACCCAGGGCGCGTCGACGATCACCGAGCAGCTTGCGAAGATCAGCTTCCTCTCGCCGGAGCGGTCGCTCGACCGCAAGGTGAAGGAGCTGATCCTCGGCATCGAGATCGAGAACAACTTCTCGAAGAACCAGATCCTCGAGATGTACCTCAACCGGGTCTCGTTCGGGAACCACTCGATCGGCATCGAGTCGGCGGCGCAGACCTACTTCCAGAAGAGGTCGCGCGACCTCGACCTCGCCGAGGCGTCGATGCTCGCCGGGCTGCCGAACTCGCCGGTCTATCTCAACCCGCTCGACCATCCCGCCGGGCAGTCGGTGAACCCCAACGCGAAGGCGCGCCAGCTCGTGGTGCTGCAGGCGATGGTGAACAACGGCGACATCACCCAGCAGCAGGCGAGCTTCGCCTACCAGCAGCCGCTGGTGTTCCACGCCGCCGGCGAGAGCGAGCCGTCGGTGACCAACTTCATGATCTACCTGCGCCAGTACCTCGACCAGCACTTCGGCGACGCCTACATCAAGCCCGGCGGCTGGACCATCACCGCCACCCTCGACGCCAAGAAGCAGGCGATCGCGGAGAAGAGCGTCCACGACGGCATCCAGAAGATCTACGACCGCTACAACGCCCACGACGCGGCGATGGTGAGCATGGACCCGCGCAACGGGGCGGTGGTCGCAATGGTCGGCGCCTGGGATCCGAACAACGCCGGGGTCGGCCAGCTGAACATGGCCACCCGTCCGCTGCAGCCGGGATCGACGATCAAGGTGTTCACCTACACCACCGCGATCGCGACCCGGAAGTTCACGATGACCACGCCGATCGTCGACGGGCCGATCCGGCTCGACGACGGCTCCAACAGCGGCTACTCGCCCAAGAACTACGACCACAGCTACCACGGCGTGTGCCCGCTGATGCGCTGCCTGGGGAACTCGTACAACATCCCCGCCGTCAAGGTGGAGGCGGCGGTGGGCATTCCCACCATCACCGACCTGGAGATCGCCGCCGGGCTCACCTCGCTCAAGGATCCCCGGAACCGGCCGAAACCCAACCAGTTCGCCGCCACCCTCGGCGGCCTCACCTACGGCGTCAGCCCGCTGGAGATGGCCAACGGCATCAGCACCATTGCCGCGATGGGCGTCCACCACGACCCCACCCCGGTGGTGCGGATCACCGACGCACGCGGGAAGGTGCTCTACGCGCTCGACGCCAAGGACCAGGGCCACCGGGTGATCCCTGCCAACGCCGCGTACATCATCAGCCAGATCACCAGTAACGACTCCAACCGCTATGCAGCCTTCGGACCGAAGGGCGACCTGACCCTCCCAGACCGCCGGGTGAGCGCCAAGACCGGAACCACGGAGTTCTTCTCGGCGAACTGGACCCTGGGCTGGACCCCGACGCTCGTCAACGTGGTGTGGGTCGGCAACCCCTCCGGCTCCTGCCTCAAGCCCGAGGACCGCGCCAAGGCCGACGTGCGCGCCCGCCTGGGCGACCAGCTCGACGACCCGCTGAGCCCCGCCGACCTCGCCCACTTCGGCCTCTCGCCGAAGGACGACCACTGCGGCCACCTCGAGGGCTCGACCGGCATCACCGGCGCCGCGCCGATCTGGCACGCGTACATGAGCGAGGCGCTCGCCGACCAGCCCAAGGACTGGTACCCGCGCCCCAACGACGTGGTCGGCAGCGGCCCCGGCGAGGACACCACCTTCTTCCTGCCCGGCACCACCGGACCGCCGCCGGCCACCAGCACCGGCAGCGGCAACCCCGACATCGCCGGCGGCGGCTGCTACTACTACGGCGCCGCCGCCGACCCGTCGAACCCCTGCCGCTACGTCGGCACCACCGCCCCGGGCACCGGCACCGCACCGCCGCCGGCCGCTCCCGCGCCGGCGCCCACGGCCAACCCGCCGCCACCGACCCAACCCTAAGCCGCGGATACACTGCCCGGGTGCACGAGACCCCGGGGCCCGACCCGGCGAGCCCGGTGCCCGAGCCCCCGCCGCTGGCCCTCGCCATCGGCCTCGAGCTGGTCACCCGGTACCACCTCCGCCTCACCGATCCGCGCGACGCCCGGCTCGGCGAGCTGGGGGGCGCCTACCCCTTCGGCGCCGCCGCCTGGACGGGACGGCGAGCCGCCTACGTCGGCTTCTACCGCCCGCCGGACGACCCCGCCGCCGCCACCCGGGACCTCGAGGAGCGCCGGTCGGCGGCGCTGCGCTGGGGCGAGGCGCGGCTGAGCGCCCAGGACGCGGAGCGCTGCGACATCCTCCTCATCGCCTTCGGCACCGTGCCCGGGCCGGCGCCGGCCGGGGACGGGGGCGGGGCGGTGCGGGTGGGCGCCGTCGCCATCCAGGAGGCGGGCACGGTCGACGTGCTGCTGCCCCTCCCCCGGGGCCTGCCCAGCGCCGCCGAGCTGCGCCACCACATCCGCTCACTGCGCCAGGGCCGGCCCGCCCCCACCCTCGCCGCGGTCGACCTCGCCGAGCGGCAGACCGTCGCCGCCGGCTACACCGCCCCCACCCGCCGGGCGATGGTGACCCGGCCGGTGGTCACCTACGGGCTGATCGCGGTCATGGTGGTGGCCTACCTGGTCGAGAAGGCCGTGCTCCACTCCGTCCACGGCGGCGCTCCGGTGACCGAGATCGACCTCGGCGCGGTCTGCTCGGGGACGGTCACCACCGACTGCGGCCTCACCCTCGACAACTGGTGGCGTCTGGTCACCAGCGACTTCCTCCACGACCCCACCAACATCCTCCACATCCTCGGCAACGCGATGGCCCTCTTCCTGCTCGGCGGCCTCGTCGAGCAGCTCTTCGGACGGCTGGTGCTGCTCGGCACCTTCCTGCTCACCGCCGCCCTCGGCGACCTCTTCTGGATGGCCGCCACCGCGGCCGGGCTCACCTCCCCCGCCCCCGGCCTGGGCGCTTCCGGCGGCATCCTCGGTCTGATGGGTCTGCTGGTGATGCTCGGCAGGGTGCAGGGGAAGGACGTGCCCGTCGGCATCGCCTCGTCGATCCGCCAGTACGCGATCGGCTACAGCGTCTTCGTGGTCGTCCTCAGCCTGTTCAACTTCGTCCAGAACGTGAACAACTGGGTCCACGTGGGCGGCTTCCTGGCCGGCGTGGTCCTCGGCCTGGTGGTCCCGCCGGTGGAGGCGGTGGGCGGCCGGCGCCTGCGGCTGGTGGAGCGCGGGGTGCTGGTGGCCGTGGTGGCCGCCGCGGTCGTCGCCCTGGGCTTCGGCGTCCACCACGCCGCCGGCATCCTCATCCAGTCGGCGGGCGACCTCCCCCCGGTGAACTGATCAGCCGACCTCGCGGGTGCTCTGCACCGCCTGCCAGAGGCCCTCGAGGTCGTAGAAGACGCGCTCGCCGGGCAGGAAGATGTGGGCCACCACGGCGTCGTAGTCGAGGCAGGCCCAGGACGCGTCCTTCAGCCCGGCGGTCGAGAGCGGCCGCACCCCGGCTCCCCGGCAGGCCTCCTCGACGCTGTCGGCGATGGCGCGAACCTGCCGGTCCGTGTCCCCCTCGCAGATCACGAAGAAATCGGCGATGGTGGTCTTGCCCCGGAGGTCGATGGTGACCACGTCGCGCGCCTTCCGGTCGGTTGCGGCCGCGGCGATCAGGGCGGCGAGCTCGGTCGGCGTCATCCGGCGGGATTATCCCACGGCGGCCCCGAGGCCGCGACCGGCCGGTAGAGGCCGCGCTCCTCGATGAGCCGGGCCACCGGGCCGGGCACCAGCCCGTCGGTGCCGAGACCGGCGCCGGCGCGGCGCCGCACCTCGGTGGCGCTGATCGGCGGCGAGTCGATGTGGACGATCAGGGTGCGACCCGGGTGGAACCCCAGCGCCGCCGCCTCGGCGGCGTCGACCTCGCCCACCCCGCCGCGGTTGAGGAGCAGGAAGCGGGCGCTCTCCAGCACCTCGTCGCGGCGGTGCCAGGTGGGGATGTCGCGGGCGGCGTCGGTGCCGAGGGCGAACCAGATCTCGGTGCCGGGGTGCTCGGCGGCGAGCTCGGCGAGGGTGTCGGCGGTGTAGGACGGGCCGGGGCGGCGCAGCTCGTGGTCGAGCACCCGCATCCGCTCGCGGCCCGCGATGGCGGCGCGGAGCAGGTCGAGGCGGTCGGCGGGGCTGGCGATGGTGGCGCCGCGATGCGGCGGCGTGTTGGCGGGCACCAGCCACACCTCGGCGGCGCCGGCGAGGTCGCGGGCCTGCTCGGCGGCGGCGAGGTGGCCGAGGTGGACGGGGTCGAAGGTGCCGCCGAGCACCACCACCCGGCCGGGGTCGCTCACTCGGTGGGCTCCTCCACGTAGGTGAACTCGGCGCGCCCCATGCGCACGGTGTCACCCCCGACGCAGCCCGCCGCGGCGAGCGCGGCGTCGACGCCGGCCACCTTGAGCCGGCGCTGCATCCGGGTCACCGCCTCCTCGGAGTTGAGGTCGGTCATCGCCACCTCGCGCTCCAGGGCCTCGCCCCTCACCCGCCAGGCGTCGTCCTCGCGCACCACGACGACGTCGCCGAGACGCCGGGGACGGTGGCGATAGATGCGGTGCTCGCCGCTCGCCGACCCCGGCGGGGCGGTGACCGCGGCCGCCCGGCGCGCCTCGATCACCAGCCTGGCCACCCGTCCCAGCAGCTCCTGCACCCCCTCACGGCCGGCCGCCGAGATCGCCAGCGACGCGGGCTCGGCGGCGGCGAGCGCGGCCGCGGCCTCCCGCCCCTCGTGCACGTCCACCTTGTTCAGCGCGACCAGGCCCTCACGGGCGGCGAGCACCTCGCTGAAGGACAGCAGCTCGGCGCGCACCGCCGCCAGCGCCGCCCGCGCCGCCTCCTCCCCCGCGGAGGCGTCGACGACGTGGACCAGCACCCGGGTGCGCTCGAGGTGGCGGAGGAAGTCGATGCCGAGCCCGGCGCCGAGGTGGGCGCCCTCGATGAGGCCGGGCACGTCGGCGAAGACCAGGGTGCGGCCGCCCTCGATCTCGGCGACGCCGAGGTTGGGCTCGAGGGTGGTGAAGGGGTAGGCGGCGATCTTCGGATGGGCGGCGGTGAGCGCCGCCAGCAGCGTCGACTTGCCGGCGTTGGGCAGTCCCACCAGCCCGACGTCGGCGATCAGCTTCAGCTCCAGCTCGATGCGGCGGTGCTGGCCGGGCTCCCCCAGCTCGCCGATCCGCGGCGCCTGGTGCACCGAGGTGGCGAAGCGGGCGTTGCCGCGGCCGCCGCGACCGTGGCGGGCCACCACCACCCGCTCGCCGGCGACGGCGAGGTCGGCGAGCACCTGGTCCTCGTCGAGGTCGCGCACCACCGTGCCC
This sequence comes from Candidatus Dormiibacterota bacterium, assembly GCA_036495095.1. Classification (NCBI taxonomy): domain Bacteria; kingdom Bacillati; phylum Candidatus Dormiibacterota; species Candidatus Dormiibacterota bacterium. Next base: position 7,930 of record DASXNK010000109.1, read on the forward strand.
ACCGGCACCTCGAGGATGAGGTCGGCGCCGGCGCGCCCCGCCTTCAGCGCCCCGGCGCCGGCCCGGCCGCTCTCGGCACGGAAGCGGCGCCGGTCGCGGAAGGCGCCGAGGGTGCTGGCCTGGGGGTCGGCGACGAGCACGATGTCGCCGCCGCGACCGCCGTCACCGCCGTCGGGGCCGCCGTTGGGCTGGTAGCGCTCGCGGCGGAAGCTGACCGACCCGCGTCCCCCGTCCCCGGCCGTGACCTCGAGGACGACCTCGTCGAGGAACAGCTCAGTCCGCGGCCGGTGCGAGCGCGGCGTCCATGTTGCCGACCCGGAGCAGCGGCAGCTCGAGCACGTTGACCCGGGAGCGGTCGCCCCGGGTCTTGTCGAATGCCACCGTCCCCGAGCGCAGCGCGTAGAGGGTGTGGTCGCGGCCCACGCCGACGTTGTCGCCGGCGAGGATGCGGGTGCCCCGCTGGCGCACGATGATCGTCCCGGCGAGCACGAGCTGGCCGGCGTTGCGCTTCACTCCGAGCCGGCGGCCGGCGCTGTCGCGGCCGTTGCGCGAGCTGCCACCGCCCTTCTTGTGAGCCATCGGGTCAGTCCTCCGTGTCGCCGGCCGTGCCGGTGACCTGCGGCTCCACCGCCTCCGGGGCGGCGGCCTTCGGGGCGCGGCGCCGGGCGGGGGCGGGGGCGGGGGCCTCCACACCGGCGGCGGCGGGCGCGCCCGGGCTGGGCAGCGGCTGGCCGGCGGTGAGCAGCGCCTCCACGCGCAGCTCGGTATACCGGCTGCGATGGCCCTGGGTGCGCCGGTAGCGCTTCTTCGCCTTGTACTTGTAGACGCGCAGCTTGCGTCCGAGACGGTGCCCGACGACGACCGCGGCGACGCGGGCGCCCTGGGCGGCGTCGATCCCGGAGCCGGCGCCGTCGGCGTCGCCGAGGAGGAGCACGGGCTCCAGGGCGATCATCGACCCCACCTCGGCGGCCACGCGGTCGACGAGGAAGCGGTCACCCGGGGCGAGCCGGTACTGGTGGCCCCCCTGCTGGACGATGGCGTACATGCGAGCTCCCGAGATGCTGCGGCGCACGTCCGGGCCGACCGGACTCTGCCGGAATGCCCGGCCAGCGCGACGCGTGAGGATAGCATGCCCGGGCTCAGTGCCCGGTCGGCGACGGGCTCGGACGGTGGAGTCCGCGCGCCGTCGGCGAGGCGCTCGGCGAGGGCGACGGCGACGGGGTGGGCGGCGGCGGGGCGTCGATGTTGATCGGCGCGGTGTCGGGCACCGAGGTCACGGTGCCGTTGGCCTCGCTGACCTGGACGGTCACGGGGTAGCGGCCCAGGTAGGCGGAGGGCACCACGTGGGCCCTGAAGACCACCGTCAGCCGCCCCGGCCCGGCGTTCCCCGCGGGCGGGATGGTCCAGCCTCCGTAGTCCAGCACCACCGCGTTGGGCGCCGGGTCGGTGGCGTTGCTCCGGGTCGCGTTCCCGCCCAGGCGCTCGGTCTTCTGGAAGGCGAGGATGTCGGGAAGGGTGATCAGCACGTCGACCCCCGACGACGGCCCGCTGCCGTCGTTGGTCACGGTGAGCAGGTAGGTGACGTCGTCCTCGCGCTTGACCCGGTTGGGCACCGCCGCGATGCTGATGTTGAGGTGGCCGGAGGGACCGACCTTGAGGTCGGCGGGCTTGCCCACCAGCTCGCCGTCGGCGCTGTCGCTGAAGACGTGGGGGGTCACCGCGAAGGTGCCCGGCTTCGACTTCACGGCGATCGTGAAGGTGATGGTGACGTGGGGGCGGCGCACCGTCCCGTCGGCCTGGCTCACCGGCGCGTTCAGGGTCCACACCCCCCAGGAGGGGTTGTTGGTGCGCACCCCGGGATCCTGGGGCAGGGTCCGCAGCACCCCGTAGGGGTCGATGTCGATGCTGTTGGTGGCGACGTACGTGGCCCCGTCGGGGAGGTCGACGCGGGCGCTCACCCCGCTCGCCGCCTGGGGACCGCCGTTGACGATGCTCAGCGTGTAGGTCGGGGTGTCCCCCGCCTTGACGGTGGCGCCGTTCTCGCCGCTGGTGAGGCTGACGATCAGGCTGCTGAGGCTTCCACTGCCGCAGCCGGGCAGCGCGGGCAGAGCCGCGAGCACCACCAGCAGGGGGAGCAGCCACGCCAGTGCGCGGCGAGAGCCCGCGCTCAGACCCGGCTCGGGGTCCTGAGCGGCGAGAGCGGCCGCCGGACCGAGCGCGGCTGCAGCGGCACGTCGGCGGCGCTGGGCAGCGGCATCGGATAGCCGACCTCGGCGAGCAGCCGGAGCGCCAGCGTGACGTCGAGCCCGACCACGGTGTCGACCCGGCCGCCCACCGCCTCGATCCAGTCCCCGGCGCCGCCCTGGATGGCGTACCCGCCGGCCTTGTCGAGGGGCTCGCCCGAGGCCACGTAGGCGTCGAGGTCGGCGTCGTCGATCATCCGCATCCGGACCGCGGAGCGGCTCACGCCCAGCGCCTCGGCCCCGTTGGGCGCGGCGATGGCACAGATGCCGGTGAGGACGGTGTGGCGGGTGCCCTTGAGCTCGTCGAGCATCTGGCGGGCCCGCTCGGGGGTGCCGGGCTTGCCCATCAGGCCGCTCGGCCCCACCACCGCGGTGTCCGCAGCGAGGACGAAGGTGCCCACCGCCTGGGTGCGGGCCACCGACAGCGCCTTGTGACGTGCCACCAGCTGGACGGCGAGATCGCTGCACATCCCGGAGGGAGGGCTGATCTCCTCGGACGGCGGGGTCACGACGGTGAAGCGGACACCGATGCGACTCAGCAGCTCGCGCCGGCGAGGGCTGGATGAGGCGAGAACAATGCGTGTCATCGGCGGCGCGTGCTCAGGCGGTCCGTGAGACTCACTTCTAATGGCCGGCGGCGGGAGATCGGGAGAGGAGCCACCGTGCCCGCCGGGCGCGGCGACGAGAAACCGTTCATATGGTATCAAGTTTGAGGCTGTGGTTTCCGCACAGGTGAGGGATGTGGAGGCGGTGCGCGGTCACGGCCGGCCGGCCATCGCGCCCAGCACCACGGCGGCGAGCCCGGCCAGGGCGGCCACCGCGGCGGCCTGCCGGACGGCGCGCCGGCCCAGCCCCGGCGCCAGCCGCCCGTGGACCGCGACGGCGGCGAGCACCACCAGCGCCGCGGCGGCGCCGGGGAGGCGGGGCAGCGCCGCCGGCGCCCACAGGGACATCCCCGCGAGCACCACCACCCCGAGCACCAGGGCGCGGGCCGGAGCCGGCGAGCTCCCCGGCTCGTCGGGCAGCAGCAGCGGGGCGGCAACCAGCACCGCGACCGCGGCGAGGTCGCGAGCCAGCGCGACCCGGGTGCCGGGGAGACCGACGATCACCGGGAGGCTGAAGGTGGCGCCGGCGGCGGCGAGGGCGAGCGCGGGCACGGTCGCGGCGGCGGCGACCAGCAGCCGGGGCGGCGACCAGCGCACCGGTCCGGTCAGCGCCACCGCGGCGGCGAGGAGCACGAGCATGCCGAGCAGGTTGGGGGCGGGGCCGGAGCGCCCCGGCAGGCTGCTCGCCGGGCTGCCCGGCAGCGGCAGCAGCGCCGCGGCCAGCCCGGCGCAGACCACCCCCGCCGCCGCCGGCGCGGTCCACCGCGCCGGCGCCACCGCCGCCCGGCCGCCGGCGAGCAGCGCCGCCCCGGCGAGGTAGGCGCCACCGGGGTAGAGCAGCACCGCGGCCGCCGCGGAGAGCAGCGCGAGGGCGTCCATCAGCCGCTCACCCCGTTGCCGAAGACGCCGGTGGTGAGCCAGTCCGGGGCGAGCCCGAGCCCGAGCAGCCCCAGCGCCACCGACCAGGCGAGCAGCCGGGTCACCCGCGGCGCGGGCAGGGAATCGCCCGGCCGCCAGCCCCCGGCGAGGGCGCGCGCCGCCGTGCCCAGCAGCGCCGCCGAGGCGACCAGCCCGGCGAGCAGGGCGGTGCCGTTGGCCGCCGCCAGGCCGAGGAGCACCAGGTAGCGGCCCCAGAAGGCAGGGGTGGGGGGCAGCCCGGACAGGCTGAGCCAGGCCAGCCGCCGCTGCCGGTCGAGGGCGGAGCGGGCGCTGTGGAGGAGCAGCGGGCCGGCGCCCATGTGGGTGAGCACGAGCACGAAGCAGCCCAGCCGCCCGGAGGCGTGGGTGCTGCCCAGCCCCGCCGCGGCGAGGGCGAGGTCGGCGATCAGCACCCGCCCGTAGCGGGCCGGCTCGGTCGATCGCAGCGCCATCAGGCTGCCCCAGGCCGCGCTCACCACCCCCAGGCAGAGAAGCACGTTGGCGAAGGGGTTGCGGGCCCCCGGGGGCAGCCCGGGGAGCAGCACGGTGGTGCCGAGCAGCACCGTGGGCGCCACCAGCAGCGCCCACGGGGCGACGTCGGCGCCGCGCACCACCCCGGTGGAGGCGGCCGCCCAGCCCCCCAGCGGCAGCAGTGCGAGCAGCGCCGACACCCCGGCGGCAAGGCAGCCACCGGCCAGCGCGGTGCGGGCGTCGAGGGTGGGCCCGGCGCCGGGGAGGAAGGCGGCGGCGGCGATCAGCGCGGCCGCGCCGAGGCCGGCGATGCGCCCGGCGGCGAGGGTGGCCCGGTGCGGCGCGGTGGTGATCCACCGCACCGTGATGGTCGCGACCGCGACGGCGATGGCGACGGCCCAGACGATGGCGACGGTGGCGGAGAGGGCGACCGCGCAGGCGGCGCCGGCGGCGCAGGCGGTGAGCACCTCGCCGCCGTCGAGCCGCGGCGCCAGCGCCAGGGTCAGCGCGAGGGCGAGCCCGGCGACCACCATCAGCCCGGCGGCGGGCCGGCCGAGGGCGAGGCTGGCGCCGTAGCGGGCGGAGGCGGCCGGGCCCGGCCAGGGTGCGGTCGTCGAGACCCCGAGAGCGCAGAGACCGGCGATCCCGGGCACCGTCCACGCCAGGCGGCGGCGGTGCCGCAGCGGGCCGAGGAGGAGCGCGGTGAGACCGCCCGCCACCCACACGCCGGCCAGCAGCATCGGGGTCACACCCCCGCCTCGGGAGCGGCGGCGCGGTGGTGGCGGCCGCGCAGCCAGCCGGCCGTGACCGCGGCCGCGGGAGCCAGGGCGGCGGCCGCCATCGCCTCGGGCAGGGCGCTCGGCCCCGCCTCGAGGATCCAGGCCACCGCCCCGGCGAGGGCGACGGTGGCGGCGCCGACCAGCAGGTCCTCGAGGGCGCGGGCGCGGAGCAGCCGGATCGCCCCCACCAGCCAGGTGTAGGCGGCGGCGAAGACCGCCCCCTGGGCGGTTCCGGCGGCGCCGACGAGCACGTTGAGGCTGACCCACGACGCGGCCACCAGCGCCAGCGCCGCGGCCGCGGCACGGATGCTGCGGGGGCCGAAGAGCGCCTCCCGCGGCGCCACCACGGGAACCAGCGGGTCGAGCCCGGCCACCCTGCCCATCCGCCGTGCGCCCTGGCCGGCCGCCGGGTCGAGCAGCGCCGCGGTCAGCCCGGCGCCGATCACCACCGCCGCGGCGGGCAGGCCGCCGACGCTCGCCGCCGAGGGGGCGAGGGTCAGACCGACCACCAGCGCGGCGATGCCCACCGCCCGGTGCCCGTCGACGAGGGCGGCGACGGCGCCGCCGAGGAAGCCGAGCGCGGCGATCAGGGTCTGGCTCATCGGAAGATGAACAGGCAGGCGGCGACGCCGGCGAGGACCACGACCAGGCCCGGCTGGGTGACCAGCCAGCGGTCGACGGAGACGAGCACGTGGATCCCCCTCCCCGCCGCCGCCAGCCCGCGGGAGACCAGGCCCGGCAGCGCCCGCCCCAGGGACGGCCAGGCGTCGACCAGCGCTGGGGGCGGCGGCCCGGGGCGGCCCGGCTCGCGCCCGGGGGTGGCGACACCCTCGATCGCGGCGGCGGAGGCGGCGGCGACCACCGCCAGCAGGGCGGCGAGCTCGAGGTATCCGCCCGGCCAGCCACCGCCCGCGCCCAGCACCGCGCCGGCGTCGACCACGCCCGAGGTGCCGGCGTCGGCGAGCGGGTCGATGATCCCGCCGAGGGCGAGCCCGGGCAGGAGGCCGAGCACCGCGCCGCTCACCACCGCGAGCAGGGCGTCGACCCGGGGACGCCCCCAGGCCAGCCCCGACGGCGCCGAGGCGAGCGTCGAGCGCGCCGCGGCCGCCCCGGCGGCGGCGGTCAGCAGCCCGACGGCGGCCACCCCGCTGCCCGCCGCCGCCCCCAGCGGTCCCTGGGGCAGCGCCGCGCCCGCGCCCATGACGAGCGCGGTGGTGCCGATCCCCAGGGGCAGGCCGCCGGCGGCCGCAAGCGCCATGGCACGCAGCCAGACCGCGGCCCGGCCGCTCCCCTCCTCGCCGCCCGCCCCCCAGGCCGGCGCGGCGGCGAGCACGAGAAGCAGGGCGACCCCGGTGGCGGCGACCCCCAGCCGCGCCGGCTGGGTGACCACCCCGGCGAGGGCGATCACCGGGCCGGCGGCGGCCAACGCCAGCGCCCGCCCGGCGGCGGTGGGCAGGGCGTGGCGGCGCAGCGCCTCCACCGCCCCGGCGAGGCCGATCGCCAGTCCCGCCGCCACCAGGGTGCCGGCCACCAGCGGCGGCAGCCCGGCGTCGCCGGCGGCCTCGCTGAGCCGGAGCAGCACGATCAGGCCGGTGGGGACGGCGGCCACCGCCACCCAGCTCGAGCTCTCCCGCCGGCCCGGGACGGAGGGCAGGCCGGCGGCCCCGAGCAGCCGCACCGCGCCGGCGAGCGCCCAGGGCCCGGCAACCGTCCCCCAGGTGAGGGCCCGGGCCGGGAGCGCGCTCAGGTCGGTGGTGCCCACCCCGTTCTGGAGCTCGATGGCGGCGGCCAGGAGGCCGAGCGCGGCGGCGTGCTGGAGGGCGAGGCCGATCCGCGCCCGGCGCCCCAGCGGCCCCGCGCCGGCGGCGAGCAGGACGGCGCCGACGTTGCCGAGCTCGAGGCCGCCGAAGAGCAGCACCGCGTTGCCGGCGAGGGCGGCGAGGCAGCTGGCGGTGAGGCAGAGCATCAGCCCGGCCCGCTCGACCGGGTTCCGCCGCGGCTCGGCGAGCGCCATCAGCGTCACCGCGCAGGCGATCATCGCCACCGTCAGCCCGGCGGGGTCGGCGCGGAGCACCAGCGCCGCCCCGGGGACGAGGTCGCCGAGCGACCGCTCGACCCGTCCGGAGGGCAGCACCACGGGGAGGTCGGAGGCGAGCAGCGCCAGCGCCGCCACCACCGCCGCGAGCGACAGCAGCCGGGCCGTCCGGGCGGCCCGCGGCGGCAGCGGATACAGGGCCAGCGTGGCAGCGACCAGCACCCCGCAGGTGAGCAGCGGCCGGAGGCCGGGGCTCAGGAGGAGGCCGCCTGGCCGCTGCCGCCGCGCCCCGGGGTGGCCACCTCCTCGGCGCAGTACGGGCAGACCCGCCAGCCCAGCCGCAGCCAGCGCTGGCAGCCACGGCAGCGGCGGGCGAACTGGGTGCGGCAGTAGGGGCAGATGACGAAGTCGAGCTCGATCTCGCGCCCGCAGGTGGGGCAGGGCCGCGAGACCACCTCGACCGGGCCCTCGGTGAGCGCCTGCTCCTCGAGCAGGAGCGCGCGCTCCTCGTCGAGGGTGTGGGGGGGCCGCAGCACCAGGTAGAGGAGCAGGCCGAGGTAGGGCAGCACGTTGACCGCCCCGGCGAAGACGGCGAGCAGCGGCGACTCGCTGCGGCGCCGGGCGTCGCGCACCGCCCAGAAGGCGAGCGCGATCCAGAAGAACGCGAGGAAGAGGACGACGACCACCACCAGCAGGGTGCCCGCCGCGGAGTCGAGGAGGGCAGCCGGCGGGGCGGTCATCCCTGGTCGAGCAGCCGGCGCAGGGTGTCGCGCTGGGCGATCGCCTCGGCGAGGAGGCGGCCGGTCCTCTCCACCATCTCCGGCCCAGCGCCGTCGACGAAGCGGGGGTTGGCCAGCTGGGCGGTGTAGCGGTCGACCAGGGCCTGTGCCTGCCGCCACTGCTTCTCCAGGCGGGCCCGGTCCACCGGCGCCCCGCCGGTGCCCAGGGCGGCCTCCGTCCCCCCCGCCACCACCCGCACCGGGTCGGTGCCGGTGGGGAGCTCGTCGACCACCGTCACCGCCACCAGCGCCTCCACCAGCCGGCGCAGGTCGTCGGTCGACAGGCTCTCGTCGGCGGTGCGCAGCGTCACCGGCTGGCGCTGCTTGAAGCCGGTGGGAAGCCCGGCCTCCTGGCGGGCGTGGCGCAGCGCCCCGACCAGCTCCATCACCCGCTCCACCCCGGCGGCGGCGCCGTTGGCGCCCTCCCGCCACCAGGACGGCGGCGCCGGCCACTCCCGCTGCTGCAGCGTCGGCGCCGCCCCGGGCAGCCGCACCGCGCACTCCTCGGTGACGAAGGGCATGAACGGGTGGAGGAGGCGGAGCAGGGTGTCGAGCACGGTCACCGCGGTCCACTCCGCGGCGACCCGGGACGCGGGGTCGGCGTCGTCGCCGAGCCGGCCCTTGATCATCTCGACGTACCAGTCGCAGTAGCCGCGCCAGGTGAGGTCGTAGAGCCGCTCCATCACCTCGTGGAAGCGGTAGGCGGCGATCGCCGCGTCGCAGGCGGCGACGGTCTCGGCGACCCGGGCGAGGATCCAGCGGTCCTCGGGGTGCAGGGTGGCGGGGTCGAGCTCCGGCGCCCGGGCGATGCGCTCGCCGTCACCGAGCCGGGTGACCAGCAGGCGGGTGGCGTTCCACAGCTTGTTGGCGAAGAGCCGGTAGCCGGCGACGCGGTTCTCGTCGAAGCGCATGTCCTGGCCGGAGGTGCCCACCGCGCCCGCCCAGGCACGCACCGCGTCGGCGCCATAGCGCTCGATCATGTCGAGGGGGTCGATCACGTTGCCCTTCGACTTGCTCATCCGCGAGCCGTCGACGGCCATGATCGTGCTGTTGATGATCACGTCGCTGAAGGGCTTCGCGCCGGCGAAGCGGAGGCCGGTCATGATCATCCGCGCCACCCAGAGGAAGATGATCTCGCGCGCGGTCACCAGCACGTCGGTGGGATAGAAGCGGCGCAGGTCGGGGGTGTCGTCGGGCCAGCCGAAGATGGCGAACGGCCAGAGCGCGCTGCTGAACCAGGTGTCGAGCACGTCGGGGTCGTCGGTGAGCTCGGCGCCGCCGCACTCCGGGCATGCCTCGGGGTGCTCGACCCAGGCGAAGCGGTGGCCGTTGGCGCAGATCGACACCGGGATGGCGTGGCCCAGCCAGAGCTGGCGGCTGATGCACCAGTCGCGGATGTTGCGCATCCAGTCCAGGTACACGTTCTCGAAGCGCCGCGGGTGGAAGCTCACCTCGCCGGCCTCGACGGCGGCGATCGCGGGCTCGGCGAGCGGGCGCATCGTCACCCACCACTGCTCGCTGATCAGCGGCTCGAGCACGCCCTTGCAGCGGTCGCAGTGGCCGACCGAGTGGACGTACTCGTCCTCCCCCACCACCGCGCCGAGCTCGCGCAGCGCAGCGGTCACCTCGGCGCGGGCGCGGTTCACCGACAGCCCGTGGAAGCGGGGCAGGTCGGGCACGTCCATGGTGCCGTCGAGGGCGATCACCCCGATCATCGGGAGGCCATGGCGCTGGCCGATGTCGTAGTCGGTGGGGTCGTGGGCCGGGGTCACCTTGAGCGCGCCGGTGCCGAACTCGGGCTCGACCGCATCGTCCTCGAAGATGGGGATCCGCCGCCCGGTGAGCGGCAGCACCACGAGGCGCCCCACCAGCTCCGCGTAGCGGGGGTCACCCGGGGACACGGCCACGCCGGTGTCGCCGAGCATGGTCTCCGGCCGCACCGTGGCGATGGTGATGTCACCGCCGCCCTCGACGGGGTAGCGGATGCGCACCAGGCTGTCGGTGTGCTCCTGCCACTCCACCTCCTCGTCGCTGATCGCCGAGCGGCAGCGCGGGCACCAGTTGACGATCCGCGGGCCGCGGTAGATCAGCCCCTCGTCGTAGAGCTCCTTGAAGACGACACGGATGGCACGAACGTAGGCGGGGTCGAGGGTGAAGCGCGCCCGCGACCAGTCGCAGGAGAAGCCGAGGCGGCGCATCTGCTCGAAGATCCGCCCCCCGTACTCCTCGTACCAGGCGTCCACCCGGGCCCTGAAGGCCTCGCGGCCGAGCTCCTCCTTGGTGAGGCCCTCGGAGGCGAGCTGGCGCTCGATCACGTTCTGGGTGGCGATCGCGGCGTGGTCGGTGCCCGGGCACCACTCCACCTCGTCGCCGCGCATCCGGCGGTGCCGGGCGAGAACGTCCTGCACCGAGAACGACGCGGTGTGCCCCATGTGGAGCGCCCCGGTGATGTTCGGCGGCGGCAGCGCGATGCTGAAGGAGGTGCGGTCGGTGGTGGCGTCGGCGACGCCGACCCCGAGCTCCTCCCAGCGCGCCCGCCAGCGCGGCTCGACGTCGGAGGGAGAGAAGGACTTGTCCATGAGGGCTCCTGGGCTAGGGCTCGGAGTATAGAGGGGCCGCCGCGGCGGTCAGCGCGCCTACGCCGCCGGGATGGACGCGCCGGTGCGCCGGTCCCGCCAGCTCGGCTGCAGCGGGGTGGTGGAGTAGACCAGCTCCGGCTGCGCCCCCGGGCCGAGCTGGCGCACGGCGCGCTCCCGGGTCACCCCGGGGAAGGCCGCCGGCGGCGCCGCGGCGAGGTCGTCGACGGTCGAGAAGTAGGCCTGGTCGCCGCAGGAGCGGAGGAAGACGGCGAGCCCCGCGATCGTCCGCGGGGCACCGTCGGGTCCGGGGTTGGTGCCCAGCGGGAACACGATCGCGTCGTGCCGGCCGGGGTCGAGGGCGGCGATGTCGACCGGGCCGCCGAGCGAGGTCGCCGCGGCGAGGTCGGGGTGCAGCGCCGAGGCCGCCTTCAGGGCGGCGTCCTCGAGGGTGCGGGGCATGGTGACGTCGTAGGGCTGGTCGAAGTCGCCGAGGGCGCGCAGCTGGGCGGGCAGGTCGGGCACCGGCGGCGCCGCCGCACAGCCGCCCTCGGCCCGCGACCGGGCGGCGAGGACGGCGACGGTCAGCAGGCAGGCGAGAAGCACTGCGGCGAGGCCGGCGAGCCGGGGGTGGGACCGGAGGTGGTGCACGTTTGCGACTGGTTCCCGAGGTGCAGGTGAGGTAGCGTGGCGGAGGAGAGCGCCGAGGTCGGACCGGCGCGACAGGGAGGATGGGCTGGGTGATGTCGCCGGCGGGACGCATGATCGCTGTGCTTGCCGCCTGCGTGCTCTCGGCCGGCTGCGGTCAGCCCGGCCGCGACCCCGGTCCCGCCGCCCCGGTGTCCCGGGCGGCCCAGGTCGCGCCGCTGGTGGCGGTGCTCGAGGCGCCCTTCGGATCGGTGCCGAACGCGGTTCGGCTGGTGGGGCTCGACGGCGTCGAGGCCGCCCGCCTGCCCCTCCCCGACGACGCCGAGGCGGTCGCCGTGGGAGGCCACCGGGTCCTGGTGGCCGGGGCCGGGCGGCTGCTCGGTGCCAGCGTCGGCGGCGGCCCGGCCCCGGTCGCGCTCAGCCTGGTCGAGCCCCTCGCCGCCGGCGGCGCCGATGCGCTGGTGCGCGGGCTGGTGATCAGCCCCGACGGCCGCGGCTGGCTGTTCGCCTCGGTGGTCCAGCACGGCGACGGCACCATCACCTCCCGGATCCACCGCGGCGGCGTCGGCGAGCCCGACCGGGTGGTCCTCGAGCACACCGCCGCCGGCCGCGCCCTGCAGCCGGTGGCCTGGACCGCCGGGGGCGTGGTGGTCGGCGACGAGCCGGTGGGGATCGGCGGGTACGTCCTCTTCCGGCGAACCTTCGGGCCCACCAGCCTGCTCGACCTCGACAGCGGCAGCCTCCGCCCGCTCACCGCGGAGGCCTGCGCCTTCAGCGACCTGGCCGCCGACGGCACCGTCGCCTGCGTCGTCGACGGCCGCGAGGGTCCCAACCAGGCCGGCCCGGTGCGGCTGCGCATCCAGCCGCGCAGCGGCGCGCCGACCGAGGTGCGGATGCCTGCGGGGATCCAGCAGGCGGGCGCGGCCCTCTTCTCGCCCGACGGGCTCTGGGTGACCCTTGCCGGCTCGCCGGCGACCGCGGAGGCGAGCGAGCCGGTGACCGACGTCCTCGTCGACCGCCACGACGGCACCGTCCACCCGCTCCCCGCCTCGGGGCTCATCCCGGTGGCGTGGCTGCCCGGCGACCGCATCCTCGCCGACCGGCCCACCGGCATCGAGGGCGGCGACCCCGGCACCTGGACGATCATCCCCGGTGCCGGTGCCACCCGTCTGAGCACAGCGCCGGTGGCGCTGGGGCTGCTCTAGAAAAGCTTCAGCCGGTGCTCTCCCGGAGCGGCTCCTCGGTGAGGAGCAGCGGCTCGATGCCGTCGGTGATCGACTGCTCGGTGATGATGCAGCGCTTGATCTCGGGACGGCTGGGGACGTCGAACATGCTGTGCAGCAGGACGTCCTCGATGATCGACTTGAGGCCGCGAGCACCGGTGCCGCGCTCCAGGGCACGCTTGGCGATCGCCTTCAGCGCCCCCTCGTGGAACACCAGCTCCACGTCGTCGAGCGCGAAGAACTTCTCGTACTGCTTGACGAAGGCGTTCTTCGGCTCGGTGAGGATGCGGATGATGTCCTCCTCGTCGAGGTAGTCGAGTGCCACCGTGATCGGGAGGCGGCCGACGAACTCGGGGATGAGGCCGTACTTGAGCAGGTCCTGCGCCTGCAGCTCGCGCAGCAGCTTCGTGGAGTCCTTGGTGCGGGTCGACCGCGGCTTGCTGCCGAAGCCGATGGCGCGGTGGCCGATGCGCTGCTCGATGATCTTCTCGAGGCCGTCGAAGGCACCACCGCAGATGAACAGGATGTTGGTGGTGTTGATCTGGATGAAGTCCTGGTGGGGGTGCTTGCGGCCGCCCTGTGGGGGCACGTTGGCCACCGTCCCCTCGAGGATCTTCAGCAGCGCCTGCTGCACGCCCTCGCCCGAGACATCGCGGGTGATGCTCGGGTTGTCGGACTTGCGCGCGATCTTGTCGATCTCGTCGATGTAGATGATCCCGCGCTCGGCCCGGCTGATGTCGAAGTCGGCGGCCTGGATCAGGCGCAGCAGGATGTTCTCGACGTCCTCGCCGACGTAGCCGGCCTCGGTGAGGCTGGTGGCGTCGGCGATGCTGAAGGGCACGTCGATGATCTTCGCGAGGGTCTGCGCCAGCAGGGTCTTGCCGCACCCGGTGGGGCCGACCAGCAGCACGTTCGACTTCTGCAGCTCGACGTCGCCCGCCGTCTTGGAGTGGGCGATGCGCTTGTAGTGGTTGTACACCGCGACGCTGAGCACCTTCTTGGCGTGCTCCTGGCCGACGACGTACTGGTCGAGCGCTGCGCAGATGACCTGCGGGTTGGGGATCAGCCCGCTCTTGGTGCGCTTCTGCGCGGTGCTGCGGTTGTCCTCCTCCAGCACCTCCTGGCAGAGGTCGATGCACTGGTCGCAGATGTAGACACCGGGACCGGCGACCAGCTTCCGAACCTGCTCCTGTCCCTTTCCGCAGAAGGAGCAGCGGGTGTGGCGCCGGCGATCGTCGCGCTCGTTCACCGGCGCATGACCTCCCTAGTTCCGGGTGGCGGCGCTGCCGCCGTCGGTGGTCGGGCCCGACGAGCCGCCGTTCACGCCGCGCGCGGCGGGCTCCGCGACCCCTGCGCCGTTGGTGCCGAGGCGGCCGTGACCCTCGATGATCTCGTCGATCAGGCCGTACGCCCTGGCCTCCGCAGCGCTCATGAAGAAGTCGCGCTCGGAGTCGTGATTGATCACCTCGATCGGCTTGCCGGTGTGCTCGGCGAGGATCTCGTCGAGGCGCCGGCGCACCCGCAGGATCTCCTGCGCGTGGATCTGGATGTCGGTCGCCTGGCCGCTGAAGCCCGCGGAGGGCTGGTGGATCAGCACCCGGGTGTTGGGCAGGCTGTAGCGCATGCCCTTGTTCCCGCCGCCGAGGAGCACCGCCGCCATCGACGCCGCCAGACCCAGGCAGATGGTGCTGACCCGGGGCCGCACGTACTGCATGGTGTCGTAGATCGCCAGGCCGGCGTACACCGAGCCACCCGGCGAGTTGATGTAGATGGAGATGTCCTTCTCGGGATCCTCACCCTCGAGGTAGAGGAGCTGCGCCATCACCACGTTGGCGATCTGATCGTCGATCGGGGTCCCGATGAAGATGATGCGGTCCTTCAGCAGCCTCGAATAGATGTCGAAGGAACGCTCGCCACGGTTGGTGGTCTCCACCACCATGGGGATGAGGTTGTGGAAGGTGGTCATCACCCGCATTATACGGTCGGTTTTTGGACTTCCCGGAATCGGCCCGATCACCCCTGGCCGCGGGCGATCTCGACCGCCCGTTCAGCCGCCCCGCGGAAGCGGAGGTCGCGCTCGGCCGCATGCTCCAGGCGGTGACGATCCTCGTGGCTCAGCTTGCGGTCGGCGGCGAGCCGGTCGACCTCGCGATCGACCTGGCTGCTGTCGACCTCGATGCCCTCGGCGGCGGCCAGGGCCTCGAGCACCAGCTCGAGCTTCACCCGCATCGTCGCCGGCTCGCGGGCCTCGCCCCGGATCTTCTCCAGGGTCTGCCCGGTGTACTCGAGATAGCGGTCGAAGCGCATGCCCGCCTGGTTGAGGCGCATCTCGGTGTCGCGCAGCTGGCGGTCGATCTCGCGCTCGATCATCACGTGGGGGACGTCGAACGAGACCGAGTCGCGAAACGCGGTGAGCACCGCCCCCTCGTAGCGCTAGCGATCGAGGCGCTCGGCGGCCTCGGTGAGCACCTGCTGGTAGTGGGCGCGGAGCTCCTCCAGAGTCTCGCCGTGCTTGTCGAGGACGGCGAGGCTGTCGTCGAGCGGTGGCAGCTTGCGCTCCTTGATGCGATTCACGGTGATATCGAACACCACCGTGGCGCCCTGCAGCTCCTCGGCGGAATAGTCGTCGGGGAGCGTCACCTCGCTCGTGCTCGACTCGCCGACGCTCAGCCCGAGGATGCCCTCGACCAGCCCGGGGAGGACGCGCTCGCGGTCGAGCTCGACGTCGCGCTCCTCGGGCTCGGCCACCCGCACGCCGTCCCGGCTCATGCCCAGGGTGGCGGTGACCACGTCGCCCGCCTGCGCGGGCCGGTCGGTGACCTCCACGAGCTCGGCGTGGCCCTTGCGGACCTCCTCGAGGGCGGCGTCGAGCTTCTCCTCGTCGATCTCGGTGATCTCCTCGTCGACGCGGATCGAGGCGTAGTCGCCGAGCTCGACCTCGGGCTTCACCGTGACCCGCGCCGTGAAGGTGATCGGCTTGCCGCGCTCGAAGTCGCCCACCTCGAGCTCGTCGGGGTCGCCGACCGCCTCGACCCCGGCCTGGGCGAGGGCGCGGAGGTAGAGGGTGGGGATGAGCTTGTCGGCGGCCTCGCGGCGGACCGCGTCCCAGCCGACGGCGCGCTCGACGAGCGCGGCCGGAGCCTTGCCGGGACGGAATCCGGGCAGGCGCACCTGCCCGCTCAGCCGGCGCAGCGCCTGCTGGACGGCGGTGTCGACCTCCGAGGAGGGGGCCTCGACGGCGAGCTCGACCTGGGAGCCGGGTTGGGGTTCGACCGAGACGGTGAGCTCGGCTGCGCTGCTGGGAACGGAGGCCACTACAGATCCTCTGCGGGGTTGCGGGCGGGGCCGGCCGGCGAGCACCGCCGTGCGCGGACCGAGACTCGAACTCGGACGGGTCTCCCCACGGGATCCTAAGTCCCGCGCGTCTACCGATTCCGCCATCCGCGCTGGGCCGGATCCCGTTGTCCGGTACGGGCGGACCGGGAGTCTAGCACCGGTGCTCGGGGCCACCTCGGCGGGCGATGGCGGACCGGTGACGAGCTCACTCACGCCCTTGCCAGAAAACCCGATCACCCGTAGGATGACCCGCACAGGGGGTGCCTCTCCGGCGGGGGCCGGAGCACCCGGCAACATCCGCGGCGACGTGGGCCGGACACGGGTCACGCCACCGCCGACCAGGAGGTGTGTGGATGGAGCCGATTCACTTGGCCGCAACGGCCGAGGACCCGCAGCAGGTCGTTGCGAAGATCGAGCAGAGGGCGCTCCGGTTGTCAGCGCTGCTGCGGGAGATCGACAACCATCCAATCGAGCTGGCCGGAAACTTCCGTAGCCAGCTCGACGACGTTTTGGAGCTCCTCGCCTGCCGCGTTGCGGCCACGCGGGCGCTCCTCGGGCATCGTTCCCCGCTGCTCACCGCATCGGAGACGATGGCCTGACCACCGCCCGACCCAGGGTCGGGCGAACGGTGTGATGGAGACGGCCGAAGCAGCCGGCCGTCTCCATTTTTACAATCGAGGGGACGACGTCCCCCGGTCCAGTCGCGGGAGCCGCTTGGCGCATCCCGCGACTACCCCCTGGCCGGCACTCGCCGGCCTCGCCGCTCTTCCCTCGACTGGTTCGGCGTGCGCCGTGCCACCAGGACGAGGAGCAGGAGGCCCGGGATCCCGGGGAGCCCGGCGCCAACCGTGCGACCGGTCGCCATCGGGCAGGTGGCGGCGCTGTGGACGTGGCCGATGATCAGGTCGACGGCACCGCCGCTGATGTGGACGGCGTTCACGGTGAGGCCCCGGCCGCCCGGGTCGGGGATCTGCTCGTCGAGCACCAGCAGCATCGCGTCGGGCTGACCGGCGAGGAGCACGGCCATCCGCGTGTTCGGCACCGGGCCGGAGGGACCGCTTGCCAGGTGCAGCCCGCCGAGCTGGAGGTCGCGGACGCTGGCGTGGCCGCTGGGCGCGAGGCGGCAGCCCTGGGTCACCGACTCGGCGGCGACCCCGTCGACGACCAGTCCCAGGGGCGTGGTGAGCGCGACCACCCGCAGCCCGGAGGTGCAGGCGGCGGCGGCCGGCGGGGTGAGCGGGGCGGTCTCGAAGCCCGCGGGAGGGGCGCCCTCCCCGCAGTCGATGCGGCGGCCGCTCTCGGTGGTGGCCAGGGTGCTGCTGCCGCCGAGGCTGATCTCGTCGATCCCCGGCGGGCAGGCGCCCGGGCCGCAGCCCGCTGCCGAGGACCTGGCGGTGGGCCGCCGGGACGACGCCGAGGCCGACGTCGGCGCCACCGGGCCGAGGCTGGCGAGGCCGGGCAGCCCGATCACGCCGAGCAGGGCGTAGGCGTCGGCGGCGGCCGGCCCGCGTGGTGGGGGCGCCGCGGGGGTGGCCACCGGGGCCAGGATCGCGCCGGTTCCGGGCAGGGCGCCGGGGAGGCCGGCCACGGGGCCTCCGGCGGTCGCGTGCGGGGGCGGCGGCTCCGGCACGGAGGTGGGCGGCGGGCTGACCCCGGTTCCCGGGGCCGGGGCGGGTACGAGCACCGGGGCGGGGCTCGCAGGCAGCCGGCTGAGCGTGGGGGTGCGGGCGCTGCTGAACCCGACGTTGGGGATGCTGAGCAGGCCGCCGGCGGCGAGCACCGCCCCGGCGGCCACGGTTGCGGTCATCGAGGCCGCGTGGCCACCCCAGCGCGAGAGCGTCCCGGCAAAGGGCGCGAGCAGGGGCAGCTGGCCCAGCCAGGCGGCGAAGCCGAGCCCGCGCCAGAGCCGGCCCAGCGAGATGTTGAGAAAGGCGCGGCACACCACCGGGTCGAACTGGGTGCCGGCGTTGCGCACCAGCTCCTCGCGGGCGGCGACCGCGGTCATCGTCCTCTTGTAGGGGCGCGCCGCGGTCATCGTCTCGAAGCAGTCGGCGACGCAGACGATCCGGCCGCCGAGCGAGATCTCCTCGCCCCTCAGCCTCCGGGGGTAGCCGGTGCCGTCGAAGTGCTCGTGGTGCTGCTCGGCGGCGAGCATCCACACCCCGAGCCACTCGTGGAGCGGGCTGAGCAGCCGGGCGGCGGTCTCGGGGTGGCGGCGCAGCTGCACCCACTCCTCGTCGTCGGGGCGACCGGGCTTGTTGAGGATCGACGCCGGCACCTCGAGCTTGCCGATGTCGTGGAGGAGCGCCGCCCAGCGGAGCCGGTAGCGGGCCTCCTCGGGGATGCTCATCTCCTCGGCGATCATGTCCGCGAAGATCCGCACCCGCTCGGAGTGGCCGCGGGTGCGCCCGTCGTGGACGGCGAGCGAGGCGATCAGGGTGAGCACGGTCACCGCCCCGCGGGTGGCCGGGTCGGCGGGGTCGCGGTCGACGGCGCGATCCAGCTCGGCGGTGAGCTCCTTCACCCGGCCGCGGTTGCGGGCGACCTTGAAGCGGCCGGGGGCGCGGTCCGGGAAGAGCATCGAGAGCTGGAGCAGCGCCACCAGGGGCAGCGCCCGGCGGCAGAGCCGGTCGGCCACGAGGAAGGCGACCAGGCTGACCACCACCACCGCCGTCCACCACAGCAGCTCGTGCCAGCGGTCGGCCGGGAACGGGAGCGCCCGTGAGACCGCGATCGAGACCGCCAGGGTGGCGACGATCGGGACGAGGAAGACGAGAACGCGCACGCAGAAGGCGAGCCCGGGGCGGCGCCGCCAGCGCTGCGCCGCCGAGGGGTCGCGGCGGTCCGCGTCGCGCCGGATCCGCCGCCGGCGCAGTCTCTCTCGCATGTCGCTCCTTCCCGGCCGGCTGACCGGCCGGTTCATTTGACCACGGACCGGCGCCCGCGGTCAGGAGACGACGAAGTTCACCAGCCGGTCGGCGACCGGGATCACCTTCCGCACCTGCTTTCCATCGAGGAGGGAGGCGATCCTCGGCAGCTCGCGGGCGAGGCGCTCCAGCTCGGCCCCGTCGAGCCCGGGGTCGACCTGCATCTGGTCGCGGACCCTGCCGTTGACCTGGACCACCACGGTCACCTGCTCGGCGGTGAGCAGGGCCGGATCGTGCTCCGGCCAGCCCGAGTCGTGGATGGACCGGCGGTGGCCGGTGCGCTCCCACAGCTCCTCGGTGATGTGCGGCGCCAGCGGCGCCAGCAGCTGGAGCAGGGTCTCGGCGTCGATCCGCCGTGCCGTCCCCTCCGCCGCCTCGCGGGAGAGGCCGTCGGAGAACTCCATCAGGAAGGCGATCGCGGTGTTGTACCGGAGCTCGGCGTAGCGCTCGCCCACGGCGGCGATGAGCCGGTGCCGGCGGCGCTCGCGATCGGTGTCGTCCGCCTCCGACACGGCCTGCTGAGTGACCCGCCAGACCCGGTCGAGGAAGCGTGTGATGCCGCGGATGCCGTCGTCGCGGAAGTCGCCGCCCTCGGTGTACGGGCCCAGGAACATCAGGTAGATGCGCAGGGTGTCGGCACCGTGGCGCTCGAGGTACTCGTCGGGGTTGACGACGTTGCCCTTGCTCTTCGACATCTTGGCGCCGTTGCGGATGATCAGCCCGTGGGCGCGGAAACGCTTGAAGGGCTCGGGGTCGGGCACCAGGCCCTGCTCGTGGAGGGCGCGCATCACGAACCGCGAGTACATCAGGTGGAGCACGGCGTGCTCGTTGCCGCCGATGTACATGTCCACGGGCAGCCAGCGGAAGGTGCGGTCGCGATCGAAGGGGCGGTCGTCGAACTCGGTCGAGGGATAGCGCAGGAAGTACCAGGCGGAGTCGAGGAAGGTGTCGCTCACGTCGGTCTCGCGACGCGCCGGCTCCCCGCAGGTGGGGCAGGGCACGTTGACCCAGTCCTGGTTGGCCGCCAGCGGCGAGGTTCCCGTCCCCAGTGGCCTGAACTCCTCGACCTCGGGGAGCAGCACCGGCAGCTGGTCGTAGGGCACGGGCACCGGCCCGTGGGTGGGGCAGTGGATGATCGGGATCGGCGGCCCCCAGTAGCGCTGGCGGGAGATCAGCCAGTCGCGCAGCCGGTACTGGACGGTGGCGTCGCCGCGGCCGAGCTCGCGGAGCCGCTCGACGACGCGCTGCCGCCCCTCCCGCGAGGGGGTGCCGTCGAGGTCGGCGGAGTTCAGCATCGGGCCGTCGCCCGGGTAGGCCTCGGCGGCGACGTCGCCGCCGCCGATCACCTCGACGATGGGCAGGCCGTGGGCGCGGGCGAACTGCCAGTCGCGCTGGTCGTGGGCGGGCACCGCCATGATCGCGCCGGTGCCGTAGCCGCCGAGCACGTAGGGGGCGGCCCAGACCGGCAGCCGCGCGCCGGTGAGCGGATGGATCGCCACGGTGCCGAGGTCGACGCCCACCGAGAAGTCGGGCTCGTCGCCCGCCGGGGGCAGCGACGCCCGCCAGCCCTCGACCTCGGCGGCCCGGTCCGGGGCGGTGAACTCGGCGAGCCTCGGGTGGTCGGCGCCGATCATCAGGAAGGTGGCGCCGTAGAGGGTGTCGGGGCGGGTGGTGAAGACGGTGACGTCGGCGCGGGCGCAGCCCTCGAGGTCGAAGCGGATGTTCGCCCCCTCGCTGCGGCCGATCCAGTTGCGCTGGGCGGTGACCGTGCGCTCCGACCAGTCGAGGTGGTCGAGGGCCTCGAGAAGCTCCTTCGCGTAGCGGGTGATCTTCAGGAACCACTGGGTGAGCACGCGCTGCTCGACCACGCTGTCGCAGCGCTCGCAGCGGCCGTCGATGACCTGCTCGTCGGCGAGCACGGTGAGGCAGGAGGGGCACCAGTTCACCGGGCCCTCACGCTGCTCGGCGAGGCCGGCCTCGAAGAGGCGCAGGAAGATCCACTGGGTCCAGCGGTAGTAGCCGGGGTCGGTGGTGTCGACCTCGTGGTCCCAGTCGAACATCGCGCCGAGGCGCTTCAGCTGCCGCTCCCGGAAGTGGGCGACGTTGCGCGGCGTCATCCGCGCCGGGTGCTCGCCGATCTTGAGCGCGAAGTTCTCGGTGTGGATGCCGAAGGCGTCGAAACCCATCGGCTCGAAGACGGTGTCACCCAGCAGTCGGCGGTAGCGGCCGTAGATGTCCGCGCCGGTGAAGGCGTAGACGTTGCCGACGTGGAGCCCCTCGGCCGACGGGTAGGGGAACATCATCAGGTTGTAGAAGGGCCGGGCCGGGGCGTCGAGGTCGGTGCGGTGGGCGCCCGTCTCCTCCCAGCGGCGGCGCCACTTCGCCTCCACGACGGCGTGGTCATAGGGGTCGAGGGCGTGGGTCGAGGGAACGGGCTCGGTGGTGCTCATTCGTGTTCGTGGTGAACCGGGTTTGGCGAGCGCACAGGGTACCGCCTCGCCACCGCCCCGGGGGCGGGATCGGCGAGATCGGGAACCGGCGCCGCGCGGCGGTCCGGACGTGGTCAGACCCTACACTGGCGTGCGCCGATGACCGTACCCGGGGCCGCCGCCCAGCAATCCGCCGCCGCCGCCGCGCCGCTGGCCTGGGCCGAGGGCGTGCTCGAGGGCGAGGCCCGGGCGGGCAGGCTGCGCCGCCCCCGACGGCGGCTGGGCGGCAGCGGCGCGGTCGCCGAGGTCGACGGCCGCAGGGTGGTGGTGTTCTCCTCCAACGACTACCTCGGGCTCGCCGCCCACCCCCGGGTGCGCCGAGCGGCGGCGGACGCCGCCCTCGAGCACGGCGTCGGCTCCACCGGCTCGCGCCACCTCAGCGGGTGCCACGCCGCCATCGACGAGCTCGAGGCCGACCTCTGCGCCTTCGAGGGCGCGCCGGCGGCGACCCTGGCGCCGAGCGGCTACGCCGCCAACGTCGCCCTGCTCCAGGCCCTGGGCGGACCCGACGCGCTGGTGCTCAGCGACGAGCGCAACCACGCCTCGCTGATCGACGGCTGCCGGCTCAGCCGCGCGGCGGTCGAGGTCTATCGCCACCGCGACCTCGACGACCTCGCCGCCCGCCTCCGCGCCGCCGCCGGCCGCCGGGCGGTGATCGCCAGCGACAGCGTGTTCTCGATGGACGGCACGGTGGCCCCGATCGACGGCCTCCTCGCCCTCGCCGAGCGCCACGGCGCCTGGCTGGTGCTCGACGAGGCCCATGCCACCGGGGTGCTGGGTCCCGGGGGCCGGGGCGCCGCCGCCGAGGCGGGGATCGACCCCGGCCATCCTCAGGTGGTGAGGGTGGTGACCCTGTCGAAGGGGCTGGGGGCCCAGGGGGCGGGGATCTGCGGCCACCCGGCGGTGCGCGGGCTGCTGCTCCAGCGGGGGCGGGCGCTGATCTTCTCGACCGCCCTCCCCCACCCCACCGTCGCCGCCGCCCGCGCCGCCCTGGCGGTGCTCGCCGCCGAGCCGCAGCGGGTCGACCGGCTGCGCGCCAACGTCGCCCGGCTCCGCACCGCGCTCGCCGCGCTCGAGCCCGGCGGCCGCGCCGACGTGCCCGTGCTCCCGGTGCCGGCCGGCGCCGAGGACCGGGCGGTGGCCCTGGAGGCGGCGCTGCTCGACCGGGGCATGCTGGTCCAGGCGGTGCGGCCGCCGACGGTGCCGGTGGACACCTCGCGGCTGCGCATCGCGGTCTCCGCCGAGCACACCCACGAACAGCTCGACGCCCTCGCCGGGGCGCTGCTGTCGGTGCTGGGAGAAGGGCGGTGACCGCCCGGCTGCTCGGCGTCGTCGGCACCGACACCGACGCGGGGAAGACGGTGGTCGCCGCCCTGGTCGCCGCCGGCCTTCGCGGACGCGGGCTGCGGGTGGGCGCGGTGAAGGCGGTGGCCACCGGGGTGGCGCCGGGGTCGACCGGGGGCGATGCCGCCCTGCTCGGGCTCGCCACCGGGGTGCCGGCCTCCGCCTGCGCGCTCGAGGAGCTCGCCCTCCCCCGGTCGCCGCTGGCCGCCGCAGCGGCCGAGGGTCGCGGGGTCGACGTCGAGGCCCTGGAGCGGGAGATCGTGCGGCGGGCGGGGGACGCCGGCCTCGACCTGCTCGTGGTCGAGGGGGTGGGAGGGGTGCTGGTCCCGCTCACCGCGGGGTGCACGGTGCGCGACCTGATGGGGCGGCTGGGTGCGCCGGTGCTGGTGGCGGGCCG
Source organism: Candidatus Dormiibacterota bacterium (assembly GCA_036495095.1). Classification (NCBI taxonomy): domain Bacteria; kingdom Bacillati; phylum Candidatus Dormiibacterota; species Candidatus Dormiibacterota bacterium. Next base: position 30,700 of record DASXNK010000109.1, read on the forward strand.
GGCCGGGCTCGGAACCATCAACCACTGCGCGCTCACCGTCGACGCCTGCCGCGCCGGCGGGCTCGAGGTGGTCGGGGTGGTGCTGAGCGACGTCGCCGGCGGGGTCGACCCCGACCTGGCGGCGGAGAACGCCGGCCAGGTCGCCGCCCAGTGCCCGGTGCGGGTGCTCGGGGTGCTCCCCCACCTCTCCGCCGCCGACCTCGGCGACGCCGCCGGGCTCGCCGCCTCCGCCGAGCGTCACCTCGACCTCGATGCCCTCCTCGCCCGCCTCGGCGAACCCGGGCGCCGGGCGGAGGAGGCCGAGACCGCGGAGGTGGTGCGCCTCGACCACGCCCACGTGTGGCATCCCTTCACCCAGACCTCGGAGTGGCTGGAGGAGGAGCCGCTGGTGATCCGCGACGGCGCCGGCTGCCGGCTGCGGGACGCCCGCGGACGCGTGTACCTCGACGGCATCTCCAGCCTCTGGGCCAACGTCCACGGCCACGCCCACCCCCGGCTCGACGCCGCCCTCCGCGACCAGGCCGGGCGCATCGCCCACTCGACATTCCTCGGGCAGACCCACGCGCCCGGCGCCCATCTCGCCGCCGAGCTCGCCGCCGCCGCCCCGGGCCGGCTCACCCGCGTCTTCTACTCGGAGGCGGGGGCCGCCGCCGTCGAGGTCGGGCTGCGGATCGCCGTGCTCGCCCAGCGCCTCCGCGGCGAGTCGCGGCGCACCCGCTTCCTCTCCCTCGAGGACGGCTACCACGGCGACACCGCCGGCGCGGTCAGCGTGGGGCGGTCCGAGCCCTTCCACCGCGGCCTCGACCCGCTGCTCTTCGACGCGGTGCGGGTGCCCCCGCCCCAGCTGGTCCGGGCCCGCCGGGGCGGCTCGGCGGACGCGGCGGAGCGCGAGTCGCTCGCCGCGGTGCGGCGGGCCGTCGCCGAGACCGGCGACCGGCTCGCGGCGGTGGTCGTCGAGCCCCGGGTCCAGGGGGCGGCGGGGATCTGGCCGCACTCCGACGCCTGGCTGCGCGCCGTCGCGGCCGAGGCCCGCGGCTGCGGGGCGCTGCTGCTCTGCGACGAGGTGGCCACCGGCTTCGGCCGCACCGGCGACCTCTTCGCCTGCGGCGGCGCCGGGGTCGAGCCCGACATCCTCACCCTCGGCAAGGGCCTGAGCGGCGGCTACCTCCCCCTCTCCGCGACCCTGGTCGGCGACGACCTCTTCGACCTCTTCACCGGCGCCTACAGCGAGCACCGCACCCTCTACTACGGGCACACCTTCACCGCCAATCCGCTCGCCTGCGCCGTCGCCCGCGCCTCCCTCGCCCTCTTCGAGGAGGAGGGCACCCTGGCCCGCGCCCGCGACCTTGGCCGCCGGCTCGGCGAGCGGCTCGAGGAGGTCGCCGACCTCCCCGGGGTGACCGAGGTGCGCCGCCGCGGGGTCATGGCCGGCATCGAGCTCGGCGGTGGCCGGCTCGACCGTCCCCTCGACCCGGCGCTCCGTGCCGGCCGCCAGGTGGTCCTCGCCGCCCGCCGCCGCGGGGTCATCGTCCGCCCCCTCGGCGACGTGGTGGTGCTCAACCCTCCCCTGGTGATGACCGACGCCGACGCCGACCTCATGGTCGAGGCGGTCGCGGAGTCGATCGTCGAGGTCGTGACACGCCTCCCCGCCCTGCCGGGGGTGCGTTGATAGGATGGGCGCCCCGGGAGCCTCCCCGCCGACGTAGCTCAGTGGTAGAGCAGCCGCCTCGTAAGCGGCAGGCCGGGAGTTCGAACCTCCCCGTCGGCTCCGGGGGTCCAATGTTGGCGTCGTAGCAGGGATTTTGTCCCTCCTACGATCTGTCCTCCGGAGGCCTCCAGAACCCTCGAAAAGCGCGCATGAAACACGCCATACACTCTTCGGCTTGTTTGTTACCATTTCATTCCCATAGCCCCTCTGAGGGGGCGACCGAAGGGAGGATCGGCATGCGCGGAGCCCAGCGGACCCGCCGGGTTCTCGGCCAGGGCGCCGTTCTCCAGCTTCCGGAGCATCGCCTCACCTGGAATGAGGCGGTCGACCTCTTCATCGGCGACAAGCGGCTCGACGGGCGTGCCCGCCAAACCATCCGGAACTACGAATGGGTGCTCAAGGGCCGGGCCAAGGAGTTCGCGGCCGAGCAGGGCTTCACCACCATCGAGCAGTGGGACGCGGAGGCCTTCCGCCGCTTCAAGGCCGCCCTCGCCGGCGTCGACCCGCCGCTGTCGCTCAGTGCGCTCTCGATCCACCACCGGACGATGAAGACCTTCCTGCGCTTCTGCCTCGAGCGGCACTACCTGAGCGACCCGCAGGTGCTCATGGTCAAGGGGCCCAAGATCCCGGAGCAGCATCCGCGGGGCCTGAGCCAGGACGAGGAGCGCAAGCTGCTCGCCGCGGCGAAGCGACTGGGGGAGCGTGACCGCATGCTGGTCGAGCTGCTGCTGCGTACTGGGCTGCGACCCCAGGAGGCCGCCCGGCTGACGATCGATGACCTGCAGGAGACCGTGAACGGGGTCTGGCTCATCCGCGTCTACGGCAAGGGCGACAAGGAGCGGATCATCCCGCTCGACACCCCACACCACGCCCTCAGCGAGACGCTTCGGAACTACCTTCGCAAGGAGCGGCCCAAGGACACCCGGCGGCGGGAGATGTTCCTGACCAAGCGCCACACGGGCCCCGACGGCGATTACGCGCCGATGACCTCCAACGGGATCGCCAAGCTCTTCGGACGGATCGCCGACCGGGCGGGCGTCCAGGCCCACGCGTACCGGTGCCGGCACACGTTCGCGATGCGCTCGCTCGCCGCCCGGCTGGACCACGAGGCGCTGCGCAAGGCGATGGGGCACACCACCTATCGCATGACGATGCGCTACCTCACCGCGACCGAGGAGGACCTGATCGCCGCCTACCAGCGTCGCACCGACTAGACACACGGGAGAAAGTCCGCCATCCCGTCCACGTCGGGGATGTCGACGAGCACGCGGATCACCTGGGCGGCCTTGTGTCGGCTGACGGGAATCCCACGGACAAGGTGGCTCACCGTGGTCTCGCTGACCCCCGTGCGACGAGCCAGCTCCCGCTGGCTCAGGCTCTTGCGGTTGAGTGCGGCGACGACCTTCTCGGGGTCCAGACTGACCCGGCTCATGTCACCGTTCCTCGCATTCTTGATGCGGCATCACGTCTCCTCCCGCTTCGCCATGGCGCTGATGCCACACGCCAGCGCAGCTGACATCTCGCGCGCCCGACGGCGGGCCTTCCGGTCCCCGAGCTCAGCGAGACGCATCTCGGCGTCGATGGCGTCGACCAGGGCAGCAAGCACCGCCTCGGGGGGCTGAGGCGGCTCGAGGGCCAGAGTGGACGCCCGCCCGATGCACACCTCCAGGGCGGCCGTCTCATTGCCGACCATTGTGATGACGTCGGCGACCCGGTCAGGATCGTCGGGCCGCTGGAGCCATGCGAGACGCTCGGCGAGGTCCTCGCACAGCGAGCGGGTACGGGCATGAACCAGTCGGTGCCGCGCGAGGGCCCGGCGTCTGGCATCCGCCTCCACGAGGGTTGTCGTGACTAGGGAGAAGCCTCCCCCCGCCGGTGCGATGACGGACATCTGCTGTTGACCTCCTGAGTGAGTCGTCGTGGTGCTGGCGGAGCGGCTTGCCGGGGTGCGCGTATGGATCACGACCGCTGCTCCGCGGCCATCGACGTGCTCGCCCGCGCTGGGCTCGCTGCACTGTCGCCGTCTACAGACCGCCGGCTCCTGCCGTTACCGCGCTGCCGTCCACCGACCATGTAGGCGCATTCGATGCAGTGATCACGGTCGTCGCACACCTCCCACCGACCGCAGCGCCGGCACCACCAGTGAGTCATCGTCTCGACTTCGATGAGCTCGGACATTCCAGGTGCCTCCTCGGTCCCCCGCTGGGGCGCCACCGGCCCCGATGGCGGAACCGGCGCGGGCCCCGTCGCCGCTGTCAGGGCTGCCCGGTGGGCACGGCGAAGCCGCTTGGGCTTGACAGCACCGGGCGCCGGGGCGCGCGACCCTGCCATCGGATCGGGGATCGGTGGCGGCTCTTCGGCAGGGAGCGATCGGGCGCACATCGTCACCGCTCCGCGTCGGACGTGACCGCGTCGGCGGTGTCCGCCGGAATGGGCGTGCCCTCCGGCCGGTCGAGGAACCGCACGGTGCCGGCGACGATGACGGTGCGCCGCTGCGGCACCGCATCGCGCTCCCACCGCTCCGTGTGGAGGCGGCCCTCGACGAAGATCAGCCGGCCCTTCGCGAGGTACTGCGCGCAGGTCTCGGCGAGCGTGTCCCAGGCGGTGACGTCGTGGAACTCGGTGCGCTCCTCGCGGTGCTCGCCACTGCCGACCATCTCGTTGGTGGCCAGGGCGAGATGGCAGACCGGCGTGCCCTTCGGCGTGTAGCGCAGCTCCGGGTCGCGCGTCAGGCGACCGATGACCTCGGCACGGTTCAGCATGGTGCAGTCCTCCGTGATCGGTGCGGGCTCAATCGAGCCCGATGTCCAGGTCGTGCTCGACACCTCGATGGATGGCCTCCCGCTCGGGAGGCGACCACTCGATGCCGGCCGATGGCGTTCGCTGTGGCTCCTCGGGCGGCACGTCCACTAGGGCGTCCGACTCCGGTGCCGTCCTCCGGTCGACTTCGCGTCCGCTGTCGTACAGACGGTCGAGGCTCTGAGCGGCGCGCTCGCGTGCCGCCCATTCGGACTCGCGCTCTGCATCGAGCGCGTCCAGCCGGTCCTCCTCTCGAGCCCGAACGAAGTCCGCATGGCGTACGTCGTCGTCCGAGACGGGACGGTCCCGCTCACGCATGGGCCCTCTCGCCGGTGAGATGGCCTGGGACGACTCATCTCGCTCGGCGAGCGTCTCGGGGCTGGACAGCGCCGCACCCTCTCCGAGCGCGACGTACACCGCGTCGTCGAGATCGACCGGGGCTTTCGCCGAGGGCCACTCGCCGTATGCGGAGCGGACCCTCTCCTCGCTTCCCTCGAGGTCGCGCCAGCCGGGGAGGACGCTGTCGAGGGCGACCTCGGCGGTAGACCGGTCGTCGCCACGGGGGATGAACTCGACCTCGTCCTTAGCGGCGAGGGTGTTCCAGCTCCCTTTCTCGTCCTGCCACGGGATGTAGCGCCAGGGCAGTTCAGCCGGCGCGTTGTCCGGTTCGAACGCGCGCCCGACACCGTCAGCCCACCAGCCTCCCTGACGATCGAGGATGAAGTCGGGACTCGAGCCCCGGTCCCAGGAATCGCGTCCGTACGCCTCACGGTTCACGACCATGAAGTCGTGGCGCTCGGGACGCCATTGGTCGACCTCGGCCGCTGGGTCGTAGATCTCGTGGACGTACTCGTGTGTGGGCGTGAAGGGGAAGGGCCGGCGCAGACGGGGGGCCACCAGGTCGGCCATCTCCTTACCAGCGGCCTGCTCACGTTCCTCCGGTGACATCCACGGGGTGAGATCGCCGCCCTCGATGACACTCCACTGGCGAGTCCACGGTGCGGTTCGCTCACCGGCGGCACGAGGAGCATCGCCATCCCACTCCGCTGTGGGTGCCAGCTGTGCTTGCGGGTCGAGGTCGACGAAACCCGAGCGGTGGACGGCAGCCTCCTGCGGCGAGCGGAGAGCCTCCTCGTACGAGGACGCCGCCCGGGCGAGGTCGCGGATCTCCGCCATGTCCCCGGCGACGTCTCGGCGCCGCTCGCACCGGCGACGGGAACCGCCGCCCATCCACTCACGCAGACCCATGGCGGGTCCTCCCTCCCGGTCCGCCGTGCGGGCGGCCGTACCGTCGCGCGTCAGGGTGCAGCTCGACGATCCGCGCCCTGCCGGCGACCACGTCGACCACCGGCGTCAGCCTGTCCCACTGCCGGAACGGCGTCAGCTCGGTGTGGTCGGCGACCCGGATCACGCCGGGCGGGTAGTGGCCCATGACCACGACGGCGTTCCCCGGCGCCATCTGCCGGATCTCCGCAGCGGGCATCCGCGGCACCCGGACGTAGCCGTCCTGGGTGCTCTCGTAGTGGCCGACGTCGAAGACGTGGAAGGCGTGGAAGGGACCCTGGGCTCCCCGGGAGATCGACCTCGTCCGCTGCGGCACCCAGTGCTCGCCGGCGAGCTTCTCGATCCGGTCCAGCACCTCGCCGTCACCGCACCCGGGGAAGAGGACGGTGGCGACGCCACCGCCGAAGACCAGGCCCCACGCGGTGTCCTTCCCCCACCGCGTGACCGCCTGGCCCATGTTCTGGAGGGCGGCGAGCACGACGATGTTGCGGGAGCGGCCCTCGGAGACGATCGACGGCAGCGACTCGAGCGGGCAGATGTTGGCGACCTCGTCGAGCGCGAGCAGCAAGGGAACCGGCAGTTGGCCGAACCGGTCGCTGACCCGGAGCGCCGCGGTTCGAACCTCCTCGACCAGGCCGACGACCAGCGGTGAGAGGTCGACCTGGGCGTCACTCGGGGCGACCACGAAGATGCTGTTCGCGCCGGTGAGGAACTCGTAGGGCTCGAACCCGCACGCATCCGCCGCGTCGGCGCAGCGCAGCACCGCCTCCGTGTCGAAGGCGGAGAGGATGCCCGCCACCGCGCTCCAGAAGGAGCTGCGCTCACGGTCGGGCGTCCTGGCGATACCCTTGAGCACCTGCAGACCGAAGAGGTCGTGGTGGCGCTCGAGGATCTGCATCGCCGGCTCGATGCGGAACCCGCTCGTCCAGGAGACGACGGTCGACATCGGCAGCCCCTCGAGCGCGGCGGCATGGAGCAACTCGGTGAGCAGCTGGGTGCCGCGGGTGCGCCAGTGGGTGCGGTCGACCGATCCCTTGCCCGCGTCCTGGCACAGGTGGAAGGCGCGCTGGCGGGCGGTGTCGCGGTCGCGGCAACCGCGCAGCGGCGACCAGGTGAGCCGTCGCACGGCGGGGGGTGTCCCGCCAAGCACCCCGAGGGGGTCGAAGCACCACACCGTGCCCCGGTGCGATCGGACCGCGGCGCAGGCGTCGAGAACGTCGCGCTTGGTGGTGGTCGTGAGCACGCAGCCGGTCCAGGCGAGGACGTTGGGGATGATCACCCGGCGGGTCTTGCCGGTGCCCATGCCGCCGAGGAGGATTGCCGAGTGCTGCCACGGTGCCGTGATCCAGGTCCGGCCCGAGAAGCCGATGACCACCTCGCAAGGCGGGAGGCCGTACGGCTCAACGGCGAGCGTCGCGCGCACCGGCCGAAGGCGGGGGCGCCTGCCCGACCGACGGTCCACCGCCCTTGCCAGGCGGCCGCCGCCGGCCGCGAGGCCCGGGCTGAGCGCGACGACCCAGCCGGCCGACGGGTGTCCGGCCCGCCCGAGATGGAGGCCGTAGCGGATGGAGGCGATGACCGGGATGGCCAGGAGCAGGGGGACGGCGGCGGTGGCGATCCGGCGCATTCCCCGACCGGCCTGCGAGGCGTGGGAGAGGGCGGCGAGGCCGGGTACCAGCGGTGGCACGCCCACGCCGGCGACGACGCAGCCCATCCAGAGAGCGTGCGGACGCCAGCGACCGAGCGAGATGACCAGATCGACGAGGCGTCGCCAGGCGACAACAACCAGCCGGACGACGGCCGCACAGAGCGGGGGCACCCCGGCTGCGGCGGTCCGGAGGAGTGCGAGCAGGCGGCTGCGGCTCCGCCGGAGGGCGGTTGTCACCATGGCGGATGTCCTGCGGGAGCGCGGCGTCGGCGCGCCACCGCCTCGGCGACGGCGTCCTCGAGGGCGGGCGTGGCCACCGGGTTCCCCCAGGGCTGCTCCCTCGGTGGGTGGGCCCCGTGGTGTCCACGCACCTCCTCCCAGTCGCGCTGGAGGGCGAAGAGGGCGGACCACCACTCATTGGCGGCCTTCGCCGGGGCCTCGGGGTCGAGGACCGCCTCTCGCCAGTAGCGGAGAGCGGCGAGCCGTCGGACAACCCATCCGTGGACGTACCAGCACCCGGGGACGTCGACGTCGCAGTCCCGAAGCCACCCCACGAAGCCGGAGAGGTCGAGGTAGGCGGACCGGAGCTCGTCGGGGGTCAGCGCATCGAGGTCCCAGGGAACCAGGACGGTTGCGCTGCTGTGAGCCTCGGCACTCATCGCCACCGCCTCGCGCGCCCGCCGCGATACACGTGGAGGAAGGGCTGGTAGCTGCTGCGGCTCATGACCCGCGGCGGTGCCCAGTACACCCTCGGCCGTCGCACCAGCCGGAGGAGCCACACGGCGAGTGCGCCGCTGGCGAGGACCAGGAGGCTGAGGACGGCGAAGTAGGCGGAGCCGCCGGGGATACCGGGGGCCACTGGGTCACCGGGGTGCTGGCTCAGCTGGATGAACTCGGCGGCCGAGTCCGCGCAAGACACGGCCGGCCACGATCCGTGCTCCAGGCCACCGAGCACCTGACCAGCTGCCCAGACGTAGAGGAGGGCCAACGCGAGAAGGACTGTTGCGATGAACGCGAAGGTCCGGAGGGGATGTGTCCTCTCCCGGTCATGCGCGTAGTACGGGTGGCGGTCCATCAGCGCGCTCCTGCATCCAGCTGAGCGAGCTCGCCGCCGCGCCGCCTATGGGGGCGACGGCAGCAACTCGCTGTGCGTGCAGGAGACCGCCTCTGCGACCAGCTGACTAGGCGCACCCTGTCATCACTCTGTCTCGAATGGCAAGGTGATGACAAAGAGCTAATCCACCCCCCCTATCCGAGGCCCGAGGGCCCCGTTCCGCCCTGGCTCCGCTTGGCGCCCGTCCACCCTCGCCCGCATCCTTGCACCGCGAGAACGCTGCCACATTCCCCCGAGGTCCACGACCCAGAGTGGTCGCCGCACCCTGACGGAGGCCGCGCGGCGCGCGAGCGAGCCCAGGGGCTCCGCCCCCGGACCCCACGTCCGCGAGGGGGGCACCCCCTCACCTCCCCCATCGTCCTGTGGTGCTGTGTTGCTGACGCGTCGTACGCAGACGCCCGTAGCACCGCGGTGGGGTTCGGGTTCGGCATCAGCGATGCGGTCACCGACAGACCAACTCCGCCCCGGGGCTCAACCGTGAGGGGAAACCTCGCGGATGAGCCTACCGTGGTCTGCCACGGCGTCAGCGCCCGGCGACGGAGCTGCGACGGTGCCATCGCCGGAACGGGAGCGATAGGCACCGCCGGTGTCACGGTGAGAAGGCGAACCCGGGGGGGCTGCCTCTGTCGCCCCACGTCGGCGTTAGCCCCCGTGTAGCGATCGGGTCCGCAGCTCACCGACAAGGGTCGCCACGATCGGCGGAGCGCGGATCCCGTGGTGGACGTGGTGGCCACGGTAACGGGCTGGCACGACTCGCCAGCGGCGGCTCGGGAAAGCCTGATTCCCATGTGAGGATCGCCTGACCTCGTTCCTCCGGCGGATGGGGTGCGGACCCTGCCGGTCCCATGACCACCGAACGAGGACTCTCCATGCTCCCGCGCCACTCCGAGCGCCTCGATGCCCGGCGCCGTGTCGTGCTCGCCCTTTTCGCGTTCTGCGTGCCCGCCGCCACCACGCTCGTCATGATCGATCGGCCGCTCATCGCGGCGGCGTCGACCACCCCAACCCTGCTTGGCGAACAGAGCTGGTACACCATGGACAAGCATCAGCTGTGGGACACGGCGAGCCTCTCGGTGAACGTCGCCAGCGGCGACCTCCTCCTCCACGAGAAGGACCTCGCGATCGCAGGCATCGCCGGCCACAACATCAACCTCGACCGCTACTACAACAGCCTGTCCAACGGGGCCGGCGGCGGAGCCGACTTCGGCTCGGACTGGGTCATGAGCGCCGGCGGCGACGTCAAGCTCACCATCGGCGTGGGCACGATCACCTACCAGGGCCCGAGCAGCTTCCAGCAGGTGTTCAACGCGAACGGCAGCGCTTGGCAGGAGCCGAGTCCAGCGGGGCTGGATGCCAGCCTGGTCGGTGCCAGCGGCGGCCCCTACACCCTCACGTACCACAATAACGGACAGGTCTTGACCTTCAACGGCACCGGCCAGCTGACCAGCAACGCCGACCGCAACAGCGGCTTTCAGGCGCCGAACACCTTCACCTATGCGTACAACGGCGACGGAACCCTCCACCAGGTCACTGACGCCAGCGGCCGAACCGTCAGCTTCACCTACAACGGCGGCGGCAACGTGGCGACGATGGTGGATAATGCCCTGGGCCGCACCTATACCTACACCATCAACGGCAGCCACAACCTCACAGGTTACGCCGACCCCGCGAACCCGACGAAGACGGCCGTCTTCGGCTACGACACGCTGGGCAAGCACGAGATCGTCGACATCACCGACCCCGCCGGGGCCGGCCACACGCACCTGGTCTATGACACCAACCACCGCGTCACCGAGCTGGACTTCACCAAGG
>DASXNK010000110.1 GCA_036495095.1 Candidatus Dormiibacterota bacterium
CCTGCAGCCCGCTGACCCCGGGTGCCACCGCGAGGTTGCCGAGCACCATGAGCGAGCGGGATGGGAGCGGCGACGAGGTCGCGCCTCCTCCGCGGACGTCTGTCGTCCTGTGGTCGAACCCCGAGGGGACGGGATCGACGCGGACTCGGGCGTCGTGGGTCAGTCAGAATCTCCCGGCGGGGGGCGCTGATCTGAGCCGGGGAGGCGGATGCCGGCAACCGAGGACCCGGGCGGGGACATCCTGTTCCACGGCGCGAGCGTTCGCCTCGAGGACCTGCGCCTTTTCGGTGAGGCGGTGAATGCGCTGCGAGTCGGCGCCGACGCCCTCGCTGGTGCCGCCGCACACTTCGCCGGCGCAGCCCGGGACCTGGGCGAGCAGACCGGGGACGCCGGGTTCGCCTCGCGATATGACACGGCGTTCGGCAGGACTCAGCAGACCGTCGGCGCCGTGCAGGACACATGGGAGCGCCTCGCCCGTAGCCTCGACGCGGTGGCGGACGCCTATGCCGAGAGTGGTGGTCCGTCGATCACCGCGCCCGGAGGCCCGTGAGGTGGATCTCCCCGGCCGTCCCGGAGGCGACCCGGACGCTCTGCGCGCGGGCGCTCGTGCCTGGGACCACCTCGCCTGGGAGGTGTGGCACCTGAGCCGGCCGGTGGAACAGCACCTCGGCGGCCTGCTGGAGGGATGGTCCGGGTCGGCCGCCGACCTCCACCGGGCGCGGTGGGACGAGGTGCGGCGCGGCCTGAGCGAGCTGGACCACCGGCTCCACACCAACGCGGACCATCTGCGGGTCTTCGCAGGTCTGGTCGAAGACGCCCAGAGCGGCTACGACCACGCGCTTGCCGCGGTGGGCATCGCGACCGTCGCGGGGATCGGGCTGACCCTTGTCACCGGGGGTGCATCCGACGCTCTCGCAATGGAGGCCGACGGCGCGCTCGGGGCCACCGTGACGGCGATGATCGGCGAGTTCCAGCTCGCGATCGGCCGGATGACGGCGCTGGTCGCCGAGCTCGCCGACCTGATGGGTGCCCTCGCCGCGCGGTTCGCCATGGACTTCGCGATCAGGGGTCCCGACCTCGCCGACGGCGCCGCCGGGGGTGCCGCGACGGGCATCGCCTTCGCGCTCGCGGATGGGGAGCGGAATCTCCGAGACCTGGCGCTGAGCGGGGCGGTGGGGGGCCTGGTCGAGGGTGGGCGGCTGGGGCGGAGGGGTGGGACGGGGACTGTACCGGATGCACGGCGTGGCGGTTACGGGCCGACCAAACCCAGGAACATTACCGACCCGTACCTTCGGAGCATCGTTGATCAGCTGTTTCGACCCGGTGCTACGATGGGGCGTGGCGGTACCGCCGATGCAGTGCGTGATGGGGCTGGGCACGTTCAAAAGGCATATGATCGTGCGGTGCAACTCGGCCGGTGGCTCGAGCGGAGTATGAGCGTGGCCTCGCCGAGCGATGTGCACGTAGCCCAGGTGTTACTGCAGGACTTGCTGGCCGCGTTGGCCAGTGAGAAGTTTCCCATTGTGCAACTCACATGGTGACGACGTGCCTTCGTTGACGGAACAAGCCCGCGCAATTGAAGGGATGGCCGCGACGGTTGCCCACCTGCGCCCTCTGAGCCAGGACGAGCTTCGCGATGCACGTGAGCACCCCTATATCGTGGTCGGCAACCTGGTGCAGTGGCTGGTGAGCAACAGGGCATCCTTGGGCGACGTCGAGCTCGGGCGATTGTTCGATGAAGTGGAACGGCACGCTGCAGGCGGTACCGAGGATGTCCGTGAGCTCATTGCCGAAGGATTCGTCGAGGACCTGCAGAATACGAGCTCCGCGGACGGTATCCCCGACGATGCATGGCAGCGATTTCTCGGGCCGGAGACCGAGAGGCTGTGGCGTTTGATTCAAGATCTGTGGGCGCAACGAGTGACACCCGAGGAGTACCGGCGCCTGGTCAGGTCATGAGAATCATCGTGGTCGACCACCGAACCGGGAGCCCGCCGTGACCCTCAGGCCTGGTCGTGGACGTAGGTGCCGGGGGCGGGCTCGATCGCCGGATGGCGGCGGCTGCCCGGCTGCTCCGGCGCCGGCCGCATCGGCCCGCTCCGCGCCCGCGCCCACTCCAGCCAGTGACCCCACCAGCTGTCGCGGTTCTCGGTGGCGGCGGCGCGCCAGGCGTCCGGGTCGGGACCCGGCCTGGGACCGGTGAAGTAGCTCGCCTTGGGATTGCCGGGCGGGTTGACCAGCGCCTGGATGTGGCCGCTGTTGCTGAGCACGAAGGTGCTCTCGCCGCCGAGCAGGCTGGTGGCCCGGTAGCAGGCGCGCCAGGGGGTGATGTGGTCGGTCACCCCGGCGAGCACGTAGGCGGGCACCCTCACCGCGCCGAGGTCGATCGGCGTGCCCAGCACCTCGATCTCCCCGGGCCGGGTGAGCGCGTTGTCGACCAGGATGCGCAGGAACTGCGCGTGCAGCGCCGCCGGCAGGTTGGTGGTGTCGTTGTTCCAGGCGAGGATGTCGAACGCCGGCGGCGGGTTGCCCATCAGGTAGTTGTTGACCCAGTAGTTCCAGACCAGGTCGTTGGGACGCATCCACGCGAACACCCGCGCCATCTCCGCGCCCGAGAGCACGCCCCGGCGCTGCGACTGGCGGATCGCGGAGGCGGCGAGCCGCTCGCTCGAGAACATGCCCGCGGTCGAGGGCACGCTCATGTCGAGCATCGTCACCGGCAGGGTCACGCTGTGCACCCGCGGGTCCTTCGCCGCGGCCATGTGCGCCAGCGTGATCGCGGTGGTGATGCCGCCGGCGCAGAGCCCCATGAGGTTGACGTCCTTCGACCCGGTCACCTCGCAGGCGGTGCTGATGGCGTCGAGGCAGCCCTGCACGTAGGTGTCGAGGTCCCAGTCGCGGTGCTCCGGCCGGGGATTGCGCCAGCTGATGGCGAAGAACTGGACGCCGTTGCTCACCGCGTTCTCGATGAAGCTGCGGCCCGGCGCCAGGTCCATGATGTAGTACTTGTTGATCTGCGGCGGGATCATCACCAGCGGCCGCGCCCTCACCTCCGCGGTGGTGGGCGTGTACTGGATCACCTCGCAGACCTCGCTGCGGTACACCACCGCGCCCGGGCTGACCGCGATGTTCCTTCCCGGCACGAACGGGCTGCGGTCGACCTGCGACGGCATCCCCCGGTTGTGGCGGATGTCGTGGACCATGTTGCGGGCGCCGCGCAGCAGGCTGCGCCCCCCGGTCTCGAAGCTGCGCTTGAGCGCCGCCGGGTTGCCCGCGAGCGTGTTGGTGGGGGCGAGCGCCTCGGTGACCAGGGTGGCGGCGAAGCGCGCCCGCTCGGCGTTGCGCCAGTCCAGCCCGGCGCCGTCGACGACCCTGCCGACGGAGCGGCTCCAGGCCAGATAGCCCTGCATCGCGCGGTGGTAGGCGGGGTGCTCGGTCCAGGTGGCGTCGGTGAAGCGGCGGTCGCCCCGGGCGGGCTCGACGCCGGAGCGCCCGACGGTGACGGCGGCGAGCTCGCGGGCCAGGGACAGGCTCTCGCGGGTGAGGGTGCCGGGGTTCATGATCAGCCGGGTGGCCAGGCGGCCCAGCGCCATCACCTGCTCGCGGCGGTCGATGCCGAGGAAGGGGTTGGCTCCCAGGATGGCGTCGCTGGCGCGCTCCTCGACGGTCTCGGGCTCGGGCGGCGGGCTCGGCGGCGGCGGCGGCGTCGCGGCGGCGGGGCGCTCCCCGCTCGCCCGGTTGACGGGGGTCGCACCGGCGCGGCTGCGCCCGTTCTGGCTCCGCGCCCTGCGGCGGGTGCCGGTGCCGCCATCCATCTGGCTCTCCTCCGCGGTGGTCTGCGACCCTCCCGGCGGGCAGGGTCCGGTGCCGACCGGCACTACGATAGCGGCCCGGGGGACGCGCGATCCCCCGCCGAGGGGAGGGCCGGCCCCAGGGGACGCACATGCGCTTCGGGATCTTCTACGAGCACCAGCTGCTCCGGCCCTGGGAGGACGGCGCCGAGGAGCGGCTCCTCAACGACGCGCTCGAGCAGGTCGTGATCGCCGACCGGATCGGCATCGACCACGTCTGGGAGGTCGAGCACCACTTCCTCGAGGAGTATTCGCACTCCTCGGCGCCGGAGGTGTTCCTCGCCGCCGCCAGCCAGCGCACCACCCGGATCCGCCTCGGCCACGGGATCGTGCAGCTGCCCCCCGGCTTCAACCATCCCGCCCGGGTGGCCGAGCGCATCGCCACCCTCGACCTGATCAGCGGCGGCCGGGTCGACTTCGGCACCGGCGAGGCGGGCTCGCAGATGGAGCTGGGCGGCTTCGGCGTCGACCGCGAGCAGAAGCGCGCCCAGTGGGCCGAGGCCCTCGACGTGGTCACCCGGATGATGGTCGAGGACCCGTTCGCCGGCCACCGCGGCCGCTTCCTCTCGGTGCCGCCGCGCAACGTGGTGCCGAAGCCGAAGCAGAGGCCGCACCCGCCGCTGTGGGTGGCGTGCAGCCGGCGCGACACCATCCTCCTCGCCGCCCGCTGCGGCATCGGCGCCCTCTCCTTCTCCTTCGTCGAGCCCGAGGAGGCGAGGCGGTGGGTCGACGACTACCACGCGATCATCGCCTCCGAGGAGTGCGTGCCCGCGGGGTTCGCGGTCAACCCCAACGTCGCCGTGGTGCTGCCCTTCATGTGCCATCCGGACGAGGCCACGGCGATCGAGCGGGGCATCGACGGCGCCCACTTCTTCGGCTACTCGCTGGCCCACTACTACGTGTTCGGCGACCACCGGCCCGGGGTCACCGACGTCTGGGAGGAGTTCCAGGCCAACCGATCCCGCCGCGGCTTCACCCGCGAGATCGTCAGCGCCGGGGCGGCGCCACTGGGGATGAAGCTGCTCGAGCGCGGCCTCGGCTCGCTGCGCGGCGCGATCGGCACCCCCGCCCAGGTGCGCGAGCTGCTGGAGCGCTACCGGGCCGCCGGCGTCGACCAGGTCATCCTCGTCTCCCAGACCGGCCGCACCCGCCACGAGCACATCTGCGAGTCGCTCGAGCTCTTCGGCGCCGAGGTGCTGCCCCACTTCGCCGAGCAGGCCGAGGCGGAGGAGGCGGGCAAGCGGGAGCGGCTCGGCGAGCACTGCGAGCGGGCGCTGCGGCGCCGGCCGCCCGCCCGGCCGCCCGGCGCGGTCGACCCGGGGGGCTACGTGGTCAGCACCACCGGCGAGCCCTGGACCCACGCGGCGCCGTCCGCCGGCGCCGGCGGGATCCGCGAGGCGCTCGCCCGGGGCGCCCGCAGCGCCACCCGCGCCGCACTCGCCGCCGCGGTCCGCGGCCGCAGCGACGCGGCCGTGGGACGCACCGTCGCCTCGCCGGCGGGTCTCTGGGTGCTCTTCCAGGGGATGGCGCGGAGCTTCCGCCCGGAGCGGGCGGGCGGCTTCCACGGCGACATCCAGTACGTCCTCGAGGACAGCCGCGGCGGCCGTGCCTGGTACCTGCGCGTGGAGGACGGCGCCGCCCGCCCCCGGCGGGGCCTGGCGCCGGTGCCGGCGCTCACCTTCCGCATGCCCGCCGCGCTGTTCGCGCGGATCGCCGCCGGCGAGGTGAGGGCCGAACGGGCGCTGATCGAGGGCACCCTCACCGTCGAGGGCGACCTGGCCCTGGCCCAGCGGCTGCCCGAGATGTTCGGCGACGTCTCCGGGTTCTGACCGGCGCATCGTGCGGCGGAGTCCCGGGAGCGCCGATGATGCTGTCCATGAGCACGGCCACCCTCGCCGCCGCGGCCCTCGACGTCGAGGGTCTCACCCTGGAGACGTCACGGCGCATCCTCATCGACGGCGCCCGCTTCAGCGTGGGTGCCGGGCGCCGGGTGGCGCTGGTGGGTCGCAACGGGAGCGGGAAGACCAGCCTGCTGGAGGCCATCCTGGCGCGGCTGACCGGCACCGAGCCGCCCGAGCACCTGACCGTCCGGGGTTCGATCACCGCCCCCGAGGGCGCGACCTGCGGCTACCTCGGCCAGCACCCCGCCGCCCTCGAGTCCGCGGCGACGGTCGCCGGCTACCTCGAATCCCGGGCCGGCGAGAGGGCCCGGCTCCACGGCCGCTACGACGCGCTGACCGCCGATCCGGAGGCGATGACGAGCACCGACGGCCTCGCCGCCTACGGCGACGTCGTCGACCGGCTCACCACCCTCGCCGCCTGGGAGTTCCCGGCCGAGCGCGACACCCTGCTCGCCGGCATGGGCCTGGGCGCGGCCGAGCTGCAGCGCCTCGTCTCCCAGATCAGCGGAGGCGAGGCGACCAAGGTGGCGCTCGCCGGCCTCCTGCTCGCCCAGCCCGACCTGCTCCTGCTCGACGAGCCCACCAACAACCTCGACGATCGCACCCTCGGCTTCGTCCGCGACTGGCTGCGGGGCACGCCGTCGACCGTCCTGCTCATCTCCCACGACCGCGACTTCCTCGACGACACCGTCGACGGCATCCTCGACATCGACGAGGAGACCGGCGGGGTGACCCTGTACGAGGGCGGCTACAGCGCGTACGCGGCGACCCGGGCGGAGGAGTTCGCGGAGGCCACGCTCGCCTTCGCGATGCAGGCGGCGCAGCGCGAGGCCCTGGAGGCGAGCGCCGCGATGCTGAGCGGCCGGGGACAGAGCTTCGAGGACCAGTCGGACAGCGGCTTCCACCACGCCAGGGGCGCCAAGGTGGCGCGCCGGGCCTCGGTCCAGCGCCGCCGCATCGAGCGCCAGCTCTCCGATCTGACCGAGCCGCAGCCGCCCCGCCGGCCGGACATCGTGGTGCCGCGCATCGACCGCCGGGAGGGGGCCCTGCTCTCGAGCCGCGGGCTGGCGGTGGGCCATCCCGGGAGCCCGCAGCTGCTCGGCGGCCTCTCCTTCGCGCTCGAGCACGGCCAGCGGATCGCGATCTCGGGACCCAACGGATCCGGCAAGACGACGCTGCTCCGGGTCCTCGCCGGCGACCTCCCTCCGCTGAGCGGCACCGTGGAGCGCGACCCCGGCGCCCGCACCGCCTACCTCCCCCAGTCGGTCGCGGACCCCGACACCACGATGCGGGTCGTCGACCACGCCCGCCGGGTCGCCGCCATCAGCGAGGACGACGTCCGCGAGCTGCTCGCCGGCGTCGTCTTCACCGACATCGGCGACTTCCCGATGGCCTGCTTCAGCGCCGGCGAGCGCCGCCGCATCGAGCTGGCGGTGTTCTTCGCCAGCCGGCCCGACCTGATCTTCCTCGACGAGCCCACCAACCACCTCGACCTGCCGACGATCGAGATCCTCGAGCGGGCGCTCCGCGACTATCGGGGGGCGATCGTCACCGTCTGCCACGACCGGCGCTTCCTCGCCTCGCTCGGGCTGGACGGCCTCCTGCTCCTCGACGGGCAGGGGGGCGTCGAGGCCCGCTCGGGGCAGGCGCTCGATCGCTACCTGTCGACCCGCAAGCGCCCCGCCACGCGGGGGATGCGGCGTCTGCTCAGGGAGTCGCCGGGGCGGTCGTGAGACCGCTGTCCAGGGTCCTACCCGCCGCGGTGGCCGCGTGCGCCGGCGGTGGCGCAGGGGCTCGGGGAGGGCGACGCGCTCGGGGTGTCGTGCCCGGCGGCGGCCGGCTCCTGGCCCTGGTCGGTGCCGCTCCGCGGGCAGACCCCGGGCGACCCCGAGCGGGACGGGGACGGCGAGCCCGACGGCGCCGGTGAGGCGGTCGCGGTCCAGCCGGCGGCCGGCGGCGGCAGCCCCGCCTTCCGGGCGAACGAGGCCAGGGTGTCGTAGCCGCTCACCTCGTTGCGCCGCAGCAGGAACGGCTGGGAGGCGTACTGGCGCGACCCCGGCTCGGTGGTCGAGGCGTCGGCGAAACCGGCGCTCGCGACCATCGCGACCACCCGGGCGGTGAAGATGCCGTAGGGGTAGGCGAAGTCGGCGACCGGCTGGCCGGTGAGCTGCTGCAGCACGGTGCGCGACCGGGTGATCTCGTCGGCCGCCACCTGCGGCGACACCGCGGCGAGGTCGACGTGGTGCATGGTGTGCGCCCCGACCGTCATCCCCGCGGCCACCACGGCGTGGAGCTGATCGACGGTCATGTAGCTCGACCTCCCCAGGAAGCCCGGCACCACGAACGAGGTGGCGGTGAGCCCGTTCTCCTGGAGCACCGGGACGGCGCGGTAGGCGAAGTCGTCGTGGCCGTCGTCGAAGGTCAGCACCACCGGCCGCGGGGGCAGCGGGGTGCCGCCGGCGAGCGCCTGCATCACGTCCGCCAGCGAGACGGTGTGGGCGCCGTCGGCGTGGAGCAGCGCCATCTGCCGGGCGAAGTTGGCCGGGGTCACGGAGAGCCGGAAGCCCTCCCTGTCGGTGGCCACAGGGTTGGTGCGGACGTAGTGGTAGAGGAGGATGGGGACGGTCACCGATGGGCCGGCGGCGGGGGGCGGAGGGGCGGCGCCGCCCTGGGCGTGGCCGGGGACGCCCTCGTGGCGGGGCCCCGGCGACGGCGAGGGCGACGCTGTCGCGACGGAGGTGGCGGTGACGTCGTCGGGCTCGGCGGCACCGTCCGACTCCGGGGTGGCGTCCGGGGTTGCGGTCTGGGCGGGGGCGGGCTGGAGCAGCGACGAGGCGACCAGCGGATGCTGCGGCGCCGGCGACCCGGTGGCGGCCCCGACCACGACGCCGGCGGTGGCGGCGGCGGCGAGGGTCACCACCAGGGCGGCGACCCGCCGGGGCCGGTGGGCGAATCGCGTCAAAGGCGAGGAGCGCATGCAGAGTGGTCAACGCTGGCGCGGCCGCATCAGTTGCGGTGCCGCGGACGGCCGGGCCGGAGGCCCCGGGCTCCGGCGGATATGATGGGATCGTCCGCCTCGCCCCGGCCACGCCGTGGCGCCGGCCGGCAGGGTGGCGGTGTGGAGTGGAGGAGAGGGCTCGCATGAGCGTGTCGGGTGTCGGCCTGCGCGCGCTCGCGGTGGCGCTGCCGCGCTGGCGGCTGAGCCGCGCCGCCTGGGCGGGCGCCTGGGGGCGCCGCTCCGGGCCCGGGTCGCGCCCCGTCGCCGGCCACGACGAGGACAGCCTCACCCTCGCCGCCGACGCCCTCGACCGCCTACCCACCGCGGCTGTCGACGCCCTCTACGTTGCCGGCACCACCGCGCCCGACGCCGAGCGTGCCTCGAGCTCGGTGCTCTGCGCCGCCCTCGACCGCGGCGACGCCACCCTCACCGCCGATGTCGGCGGGTCGCTGCGCAGCGGCGCCGCCGCCGCGCTGATCGCCGCCGACCGGG
>DASXNK010000111.1 GCA_036495095.1 Candidatus Dormiibacterota bacterium
GTCGTCGGCGGGGGCGGCGCCGGCCGGTTCGGACGTCCCGGCCAGCGGAGCCGCCGCCGGCGGCGGCGCGCCGGGCTCGTCGCCCGCCTCGGGCGGCCGGCCCACCAGCGCCTCGGCCGCGGACCGCAGCGAGGTGAGCAGCCCGCGGCGGCGGCCCTGCGGCGCGGGCGCCGCCGGCGCCGCCTCCACGGTCGCGGCGCCCACCTCGGCGCTGGCCGCGCCGGCGGCCGCCGCGGGCGTGCGGCGGCGGCGGCGGCCGCTCTCCGGGGCGGTGGAGGTCTCGGCGGCGGCCTCGGCGATGCGGCGGCGCACCCGCACCGGCTGGGTGGCGGCGCCCTCGGCCGCCTTCTGCGCGGCGCCCGCGGCGCGCGCGGCGGTGCCGCTGGTGCGCCGCCGCCTGGCGCTGAGTCGCTGCACCGCCTGGCGGGCGGCAGCCTGCTCGGCTGCCTGCTTGGTGGTGCCGGTGCCGGTTCCGTACACCTCGCCGGCGACCACGGCGTCGGCGCTGTACATGCGCCGGTGACCGGGACCGCCGACGGCGGTGACCCGGTAGGTGGGGGTGCTGCTCAGCTTCTCCTGGGCGACCTCCTGGAGCTTGCCCTTGTGGTTCTCGTCGCTCCAGTCGGCGAGGTCGCCGATGTTCTGGAGGAACACCCGGGTGGCCACCCGGTAGCCGTGGTCCAGGAAGATCGCCCCGATCAGCGCCTCGAAGGCGTTGGCGAGCAGCGAGGGCAGCCGGTTGGCGCCGGTCTTCGCCGCCCCCTTGCCGAGGAGCAGGGCGTCGCCGAGCCCGAGCCGCTCGGAGAACCCGGCGAGCGACATGGTGTTGACCAGCGCGGCGCGCAGCTGGGTGAGCTGGCCCTCGTCGTAGCCGGGGAATCGCTTGAACAGGTACTCGCCCACGACCAGCTCGAGGACGGCGTCGCCGAGGTACTCGAGGCGCTCGTTGTCGTGCCCCGGCCCGCTGGGACGCCCCTGCTCGTTGTTCCACGAGGCATGGGTCATCGCCTCGCGGAGGAGCTCGGGGCGGCGGAAGCGGACGTTGATCCGCTCCTGCAGTGCCTGGAGCCCGGACTCCTCGTCCGCTCCCAGCGGATCCGGCGCTAGCTTGCGATCCCCAGCTTCTCCTGGACGTAGTCCCAGGCCTGTCCCACCGTTCCGATCTTCTCCGCGTCCTCGTCCGAGATCTCCATCCCGTACTCCTCCTCGAACGCCATGATCAGCTCGACCAGGTCCAGGGAGTCCGCGTTCAGATCCTCCACGAACGACGCTTCGAGGGTCACCTGATCCGCCTCGACGCCGAGTTGGTCGACCACGATCGACTTGAACTTCTCGAAGCTGGTGTCTGGCATCGGTGCTCCCTTGATGTGTGTCGGTCGCGTCCACCGCGCCTGCGGCGGTGTCAGTCTGACCGGAATCTGCGGTGATCGGTGGCGCCCAGGCGAAGGGTCCGGAGGCCCCGTCCAGGATCGGTGGCGGCGCCTCCCCCTCGATGGAACTCCCGGACGGCAATGCGGTTTCGGGTGGTCCGAGCCTTACCACCACGGCGGGCAGGGGGTGCTCGACCGGCCCGACCGCATCGGCCACGGCCTGGACGGCGACGCTGCGCAGCCGGCCCGAGCGCGACCGCGGTCGCGGCGACGGGGTCTCCGCGGCCGCCGGCTCGGCGGCCGGCGCCGCCCGCCGCCGCGACCGCCCTGCCGGCGCGGTGGGCGTCTCCGCCGGCTCCGCGACCGGCGGCTCGGCCGCCACCTCCGCGATCGCGTCGGCGGCGTTCTCGCCGGAGCGGCGGCGGCGCGACCCGCCACGCCGGCCCCGCCGGGTGCGCCGCGCCGGCTCCGCCGCGTCGCCGTCGACCGCGGCGGCACCGCCGGCCGGCTCGGGGACGGGCTCGGATACCGCGGGCACGCCGAGGACCTCCGGGGTCACCGCTGCGGTGCGCGAGCGCCGGGCGGTGGCGCGCCGCCGGGCGGGCGGGCCAGGTGCCGGCACGGGCTCGGGAGGTGCGCCGGAGGCTGCGTCAGGTGGGCCGAGTTCCGGCGTGAGGGACACGATCGTGGTGGATTCTAGCGACGACACACCCGCGCCCTCGGTCGCCGGGGCGGCACCGCGCGGCACTAGGCGGCCAGGCCGCCGTCGACATGGAGCACGTGACCGTTCACGTAGGCCGCCTCCGGCGCCGCGAGGAAGGCCACCGCGGCGGCCACCTCGGCCGCGGTCCCCAGCCGGCCCGCGGGCACGACCGCGACCGCGCGCTCGATCAGCGCCGGCGGCAGCCCGGCGGTCATGTCGGTCTCGACAAAGCCGGGGGCGACGGCGTTGACGGTGATCCCGCGGCCGCCCACCTCCTTGGCGAGCGCCTTGGTGAGGCCGATCAGCCCCGCCTTCGCCGCCGAGTAGTTGGCCTGGCCGGGGTTGCCCACCACCCCAGCGATGCTCGAGATGTTGACGATCCGGCCCCAGCGAGCGCGGAGCATGCCTCGCAGCGCCGCCCGGCAGAGGGTGAATGCGGCGGTGAGGTCGACGGCGAGCACGTCCCCCCAGTCGGCGTCGCTCATCCGCACCGCCAGGCCGTCGCGGGTGAGGCCGGCGTTGTTGACGAGGATGTCCACCCTGCCCAGCGCCTCGGCCGCCCGTGCGACCAGCCCCGCGGCGGCGGCGCCGTCGCCGAGGTCGGCGGCGAGCAGGACCGTGGCCACCCCGAGCGCCCCGGCCTCGGCGGCGACCTCGCGCGCCGCCGCCTCGGAGGCGCCGAAGGCGACGGCGACGGCGGCGCCCTCGGCGGCGAGGCGCAGCGCCACCGCGCGGCCGATGCCGCGGGACGCGCCGGTGACCAGCGCCACCCTGCCCTCGAGGCGCCGCTCAGCCACGGAGCGCCCCCGCGAGCGCGTCACCGAGCCCGGCTGCGGCCGCGGCGCTCGCCACCTGCACGGTGCGGAGGCCGGGGTCGATCCGCCCCGCCAGGCCGCTGAGCACCGCGCCCGGACCGACCTCGACCAGGGCCTCGGCACCGAGCCCGGCGAGGCTCGCGACACAGTCGCTCCAGCGCACCGGCGAGGCGAGCTGGCGGCGCAGCCGGTCGCGGATGGCGCCCGCGTCGCGGAGCGGGGCGCCGTCGACATTGCCCACCACCGGCACCGCGGCGTCGACCAGCGGCGCGGCGTCGATGAGCCGCCCCACCTCCTCGGCGGCGCCGGCCATCAGCGGGGAGTGGAAGGCACCGCTCACCCGCAGCGGCATCGCCCGGCGCACTCCGCGCTGGCGGGCCAGCGCGGCCGCCGCCTCGAGGGCGCGGCGCTCGCCGCTGATCACCACCTGGCCGGGGCCGTTGAGGTTGGCGACCACCACCACTCCCCCGCCGCTGGCGCCGACCTCGGCGCAGACCGCGGTGGCCACCTCCTCGGTGGCGCCGAGCAGGGCGGTCATCCCCCCCTCGCGCATCCCCGCCATCGCCAGGCCTCGGGCGGTGACCAGGCGCATCGCGACCTCGGCCTCGAGCACCCCGGCGGCGACCAGGGCGGCGTACTCGCCGACGCTGTGCCCGGCGACCCCCACGATCTCGATCCCCGGCACCCCCGAGGCCAGCCGCAGCGCCAGCACCGCCTCGACGAGCAGCAGCGCGGGCTGGGCGACCTCGGTGGGGCGCAGCCCCTCCTCGTCGCCGGCGAGAGCGCCGCGCAGGTCGATCCCGGCGGCGGCGGCGGCGTCGAGCAGCGCCGGTGCGGGGGGGACGTCGAGGAGATCGGCTGCCATGCCCGCGGACTGGCTGCCCTGACCGGGGAAGACCAGTGCGACCCGGGTCACTCGGTGACGAGCACCTCGCGCCCGTGGTAGGTGCCGCAGCTCTGGCAGACGTGGTGGGGACGCTTCGGCCGCCGGCACTGCTGGCAGGGGACGAGCGCAGGGCGCGCCAGGGCGAGGTGGGCGCGGCGCCGGTCACGACGCGCCTTGGGGACGCGTTCCTTGGGGACTGCCATTGCTACTCCGGTGAGGTGCGTGCCGATGAAGCGCGCTCGGCCGCGGAGTATAGCGGCACCGGACGGCTTTTCAACGTTTGCGGCGTCGTGACTCCGGTGCGGGGAGGCTCTCGATGCCCTTGCGGACGGTCTGCACGGTGCGCTGCAGCTGCCCCTCCAGCGTCTCCATCACCTCGCGCGCGTAGGCGTCGGCCTCGGTGGCGACGTGGGCGGCGCGCTCCTCCGCGTCGTCGACGAGGCTGCGCGCGCGCTCCTCGGCGGCGCGGGTGACGGCGTGCTGGCTCACCATCGCGGTGGCGTGCTCGGTGGCCTCGCGACCCAGCCGCTCGGCGTCCTCGCGGGCCTCGGCGACGACCCGCTCCGCCTCCTCTCGGGCGCCGGCGGTGGTGCGCTCGGCCCCCTCACGGGCCTCCTCGACGAGCGCCTCGGCAGTCTCGCGCGCCTGCGCCAGCAGCCGCTCCTGCTCGTCGACGACCCAGTGCGCCTGCTTCATCTCCTCGGGAAGCTGCATCCGGGCGCGGTCGATGAGGTCGAGCGCCTCGTCCTCGTTGACCACCACGTTGGGGGTGAAGACGATCCGCTTGCCGTTGACCACCATGCTCTCGAGCCGGTCGAGGAGGTCGATCACCGAGGGACTCTCGGCGGCGATGTCGCTCACGTCCGTTCCCCCTGGAGTTCCTGGTCTCCGCCCTCTCTGCCGAAGCGCC
Source organism: Candidatus Dormiibacterota bacterium (assembly GCA_036495095.1). Lineage (NCBI taxonomy): Bacteria > Bacillati > Candidatus Dormiibacterota > Candidatus Dormiibacterota bacterium. The sequence goes on from DASXNK010000111.1 coordinate 4,685, forward strand.
GCCGCATCGCCCGCGCGCTGGGCGGGGGAAGGACGTCCTCGACGCTGCCGCCGAAGCGGTAGACCTCCTTGATCAGAGAGGAGGAGACGTAGACGTTGGAGAAGGAGGTCATCAGGAAGACGGTGTGGATCTCGGGCGCGAGCCGCCGGTTCATCAGCGCCATCTGGAACTCGTTCTCGAAATCGCTGACCGCCCGCAGCCCGCGGATCATCGCGGCGGCGCCGACCCGCCGGGCGTACTCGACGGTGAGCCCCTGGAAGGTGTCGACCTCGACCCGCGGGTTCTCGTTGACGCTCTGCCGGATCAGCTCGACCCGCTCCTCGACGCTGAAGAGCCCGTTCTTCGAGGGGTTCTCGAGCACCGCCATGATCACCCGGTCGAAGATCAGCGTCGCCCGCTCGAGCACGTCGAGGTGACCGAGGGTCACCGGGTCGAAGCTCCCCGGGTACACGGCGATGCGGGTCATCCTCTCTCCCGTTGGTCCCGAGCGTCCCCGGCCCCGTCCTCCGCGCCCGACCGGCGGTAGAAGCTCAGCCGGGTGGTGCCGTAGGTCGCCTCCCGGATGCGCTCCAGATCCCCCGCCGCGTCGGGGAGCCGCGCAGCGCGGTGATGTTCGCACACGACGAGGGGCGGCGATTGCGCTCCGAGCGCGTCGAGCACCGCGGCCATCCCCCGGTCGCGGTAGGGGGCGTCGAGGAAGACGACGTCGGCGGTCGCCAGATCGCCGGGACGGCCCCGGACCCAGGGCAGCACGTCGGCGGTGACCAGCCGGCAGCGCTCGGTGCACTCCAGCCGCTCCGCGGTGCGGGCCACCAGCCGCAGCGTGGAGCGGTTCCGCTCCACGAAGGTCACCCGCGCGGCGCCCCGGCTGAGCGCCTCGAACCCGACCGTGCCCGCGCCGGCGTAGAGGTCGACCACGGTGGCGCCGGCGACCTCGCCGAGGATGTTGAAGAGCGCCTGGCGCACCAGCGAGGTGGTGGGCCGGGTCTCCAGACCCTCGGGGGTGTCGATCTGCCGTCCCCGCCAGGCCCCCGCGGTGATCCGGGTCGCCGCCATCAGTCGAGGTCGAAGACGTCGCGGAAGGCGGTCATCGCCTCGGCGAGGGGGGGATGGAGGCTGAGGGTGGGGTCGGCGTCCAGCCAGCGCTCGGCGGCGGCGCGGGCCCGCTCCATCAGGGCCTGGTCGAGGAGGTCGGCGACCCGCATCTCGGGGAGGCCGTGCTGGCGCAGGCCGATGACGTCGCCGGGGCCGCGCATCCGCAGGTCGAGCTCGGCGAGGTCGAAGCCGCTCCGGGTCCTCGCCACCGCCTCGAGGCGGGAGTGCCCGGCGGGGTCCGGGCTGCCCTGGAAGAGCAGGCAGTGGGACGCGTGGGCGCCCCGGCCGACCCGGCCGCGGAACTGGTGCAGCTGGGCGAGGCCGAAGCGCTCGGCGCCCTCGATGAGCATGATCGTGGCGTTGGGCACGTCCACCCCCACCTCGACCACGCTCGTGGTCACCAGCAGGTCGGCGGCGCCGGAGGTGAAGCGGCCCATCCGCTCCTCCTTCTCCCGCGAGGGCATCCGGCCGTGGAGCAGCTCGACCCGCAGGCTGGGGAACACCTCGGTGCTCAGCCGCGCATGCTCCGAGGTCGCGCTCCGCACCCCCAGGGTGTCGGACTCCTCCACCAGCGGGCAGATCACGAACACCTGGCGGCCCTCGGCGACCTGGGAGCGCACGAAGTCGTAGGCGGCGGCGCGGTCCTCGGGGCTGACCACGCGGGTGACCACCGGGGTGCGGCCCGGCGGCATCTCCCGCAGCTCGCTGTGGTTGACGTCGCCGTACAGGGTCAGCGCCAGCGAGCGCGGGATCGGGGTCGCGGTCATCGCCAGGAAGTTCGGGATGTCCTCGGACTTGCGCCGCAGTCGCTGGCGCTGGGCGACCCCGAATCGGTGCTGCTCGTCGACCACCACCAGGCCGAGCGCGACCGGACGGACCTCGTCCTCGGTGAGCGCGTGGGTGCCGACCAGCAGCGTGTCCTGCCCCGATGCCACCCCGCCGAGGATCTCGCGGCGGGCGCGCACCGGGGTGGCGCCGATCAGCAGCCGCACCGACACGCCGTGGGGCGCGAGCAGCGTGTCGAGGGTGGTGTGATGCTGCCGCGCCAGGATCTCGGTGGGCGCCATCACCAGTGTCTGGAAGCCGGCGTGGTGGGCCATCAGCGCGGCCATCGCCGCCACCACCGTCTTGCCGCTGCCGACGTCGCCCTGGAGCAGCCGGTTCATCGGCCCCGGCTGGGCCATGTCGATGAGGATCCCGTGGGCGGCGCGCCGCTGCCCGTCGGTGAGCTGGAAGGGCAGCGAGTCGGCGAAGCCGCGGGCCACCTCGGGGTCGTACGGCACCACCACCCCGTTCCCGCTCAGCCGCCGCCGCCGGGCCCGCTGGGCGGCGAGCTGGAGCAGGAGGATCTCCTCGAAGCCGATCCGCTCGCGGGCCCGGTCGACCAGCTCCGGCGAGGTCGGGGAGTGGAGCGCCCGCAGGGCCTCGGCGAGGGTGAGCAGGCCCTCCTCCTCGCGCAGCGCCGGGGGCAGGGCGTCGGGGAGCAGGTCGGCGAGCGGCAGCAGCGGCTCGATGCGCTCGCGGAGGAAGCGGGAGGTGAGCCCGCCGGTCTCGGGGTAGACGGGGGCGAGCCGGCCGACATGCAGCTGCCCGTCGGAGACCCGCTCGAACTCGGGGTTCTGGAGCACCGGGCCGCGGCTCTCCCACTTCACCTTGCCGCTGAGCAGCAGCTCGTCGCCGGCGTGCAGCTGGCGCACCAGGAAGGGCTGGTTGAACCACACCGCCGAGGCGGACCCGGTCCCGTCGTCCAGGACCGCCTCCACCAGCACCATCCGCTTGTAGGGGCTGCGCCGCGACCCCACCCGCCGCACCCGGGCGCGCACCGTCTGGACCTCGGCGCCGGGGGCGAGCGACGCCAGCGGGCGCACCTCGCGGGTGTCCTCGTTGCGGCGGGGCACGTGGAGGAGCAGGTCGCGGACGGTGTGGATGCCGAGCTTCGCCAGCCGGGACGCGTGGCGGGGGCCGACGCCGGCGAGGCGCTCCACCGGAGTGTCGGGCCCGGGCGAGACCACCGGCCCGCCGGCCGGAGAGGGGTTCGGGGGCACCTCGGGAGTCTAGGCCGAACAGCGGTTCGGCGATGCGCGTCCACGCCGGGGCCGCCGCGGATCGGGGCCGCCACTCCGAATCCGGGCATGCATAATCGCTGAGGGGACGTGTTCCGGGTGGCGGCGCCCGTCATCGCGTCCGCCGGCATGGGCGCCGCGTGACGGCCTGCGAACGTGAGAGGGAGGGGATCCAGATGGCAGCTCCGCGCAGTCGGACGCGCGCCGGCTCGGCCGCGGCGGGTGAGAGCCCGGCCGGTGCAGGGACCGACACCGGCGCACCCGCGACCGAGCCGGTCGAGGTGACCGGCGCTGCGGCGCAGGCGCGGCCCCGCCCTCGACCCCGCACCGTGGTCCGGGCGCAGACGGCCGCCGCCGCCCCGGCGGCCGCGCCGGAGCCCGCCCCGCCGCCGCCCTCGCGCCCGCCCACCCGGATCGTGCACATCGACCGCGTTCACTGGTCGCGGGGCATGAAGGCCACCGCGGCGGCGGCGGTGGTGGTGATGCTCGGGCTGGTCGCCGCCCTCGCCCTCGCCCTGCTGCAGCACGGGCGCGACCAGGCCCTGAGCGACTCCCGGGCCTCCGCGCTGGGGGCGGCGAGGACCTTCGCCGTCGACCTCGCCAACTACGACTACTCCGAGGTCGACCAGGCCTTCCAGACCGTCATCGACCACTCCACCGGGCAGTTCAGGGACGAGTTCGGCAAGGCGGCGCCCGACCGGGCCGCGGCGATCACCAGGAAGCAGGCCTCCGCCACCGGCAAGGTGCTCGACGCCGCGGTGGTCGACCTCAGCGGCGACCGGGCCACGGTGATCGCCTTCGTCGACCAGACCGTGGTGGAGGCGAATCCGCAGAGCACCCAGGTCGCGCGTGGCCGGCTCCGGCTGACGCTGGTGCGCAGCGGCGGCGGCTGGCTGGTCTCGAAGCTGGAGAACCTCTGAGGACGCCTGGGTTCCGTCAGCCGGCGCGGAGGCAGGCGACTCCGACCGCCCGGGGACCGGCGTAGGTGCCCACCACGGGACCGATCTCCCCGCTGTCGAGGCCGAGCTCGGGGTAGGCGGCGAGCAGCCGCGGCCGCACCTCGTCGAGCAGCTCGGGGGCGCCGCTGTGCATCGTGCCCACCGCCTCGAGCGGCCCCGCCTCGGCGAGCAGGGCGAGCATCCGGTCGATCCCCTGGCGGCGGTTGCGCACCCGCGCCTGGGGATGCACCTCGCCGGCGGCGACGCGGAGCAGCGGCTTGACGCTGAGCACCCCGCCGAGGAAGGCCTGGGCGGCGCCGATGCGGCCGCCGCGGTGCAGGTAGGTGAGGGTGTCGAGGAGCACGTAGACCACCACCCGCTCGCGCCGCGCCCCGGCGTTGCGGACGACGGTGTCCACATCGGCGCCGGCGGCCAGGTCGCGCAGGGCGCCGCGCACCAGGAACTGGATGCCCATGCTCACGCTGCCGGAGTCGACGACGTGCACCCGCCCCTCGTGCTCGCGGGCGGCGAGCGTCGCCGACTGCAGGGTGCCACTCAGCCTCTGCGAGATGTGGATGCTGAGGACCTGGTCGTCGGGGCCCTGGAGCAGCTCGCGATACACCGATGCGAAGGCCTCCGGCGAGGGCTGCGAGGTGGTCGGCGAGGTACCGCCCCGGGCCAGCCGGGAGTAGAAGCCGTCGGCGCCGAGGTCGACACCGTCGCGGAACTGCTCCTCGCCGAAGCGCACCGTCAGCGGCACGACGGTGACCCCCAGCGGCGCCGCCTGGTCGGGCAGGAGGTCGGAGGTGCTGTCGGTGACGATGTGCAGCACGGTCACTCCAGGGAGAGGATGTAGGGGTAGTGCTCCTGGCCGCCGTCGTGGACCTCGAACTCCACGTCCGGGTGCTTCCGGCGGAGCGCGTCGACCAGGGTCGCCGCCGTCCCCTCGTCGACCCCGGCGCCGCGGTACACGGTGATCAGCTCGGGCTCGCGACCGGCGGCCTCGAGCACCCCCTCCACCACCGAGAGGTTGTCCTGGCCGACCTGGGTGATCCGGTCGTCGACCACCGCGATGACGTCGCCGACGCGGATGTCCTGGCCGTCGGCGGTGCTGTCGCGGACCGCGCGGGTCACCTCCACGGTGACCACCCCGGCGATCGCCTCCTCCATCCGCGCGCAGTTCGAGTCGAGGTCGCCGCCGGGGTCGAGGGTGAGCAGCGCGGTGATCCCCTGGGGGAGGCTGCGGGTGGGCACCACCCGCACCGCCACGTCGGGGGCGAGGGCGTCGACCTGGAGGGCGGTGAGGATCACGTTGCCGTTGTTCGGCAGGATGATCACCGAGTCGGCGTGGGCGGCACGCACCGCGTTGAGCAGCGCCTCGATCGACGGGTTCATGGTCTGGCCGCCCTCGACGATGCCGTCGGCCCCGAGGCCGTCGAGGATCGCGCGGAAACCGGCGCCCGGCGCCACCGAGACCACCCCGAGCGCCTTGCGGGGGGCGGCGGGCCGCTGCGCCTCCTCGGCGGCCGCGCGCTCGAGGATGTCGTGGTGCTGGGTCGACATGTCCTCGACCTTGAGCTTGCTCAGCCGCCCCCGCTCGGCGGCGCGGGTGATCAGCGCCGCCGGGTCGAGGGTGTGGATGTGCACCCGCACCAGATCGGCGTCACCGACCACGAGCGAGGAGTCGCCGAGCGACCCCAGCTCCTCGCGGAGGGCGTCGACGTCGAGCCCGGGGCCGCCGATGAGGAACTCGGTGCAGTAGCCCCAGTCGCTGCGCTCGGCCACGGCGGCGGCGCCACGGCGCTCGCCCGGGGTCGCCGGCGCCCCCGAGGCCGGGGGTGCTCCGCCGGGGCGGCGCAGCTGCGGCTCGCCGACGCGACGCGGCCGGGTGAGCGCGGCGAACGCCTCCTCGCTCTCGCTGAGGTCGCCCTCGAGGGCGCGGGAGAACCCCTCGAGAACCACCGCGAAGCCCAGGCCGCCGGCGTCGACCACCCCGGCATCGCGGAGCACGGCGAGCTGGTCGGGGGTGCGCTCCACCGCGGCGTGGGCCTCGGCCACCGCCGCCTGGAGCACGGTGCGGATGTCGTCCGACCCCTCGGCGGCCCGCTTCGCCGCGGCCGCGGCCTCGCGGACCACGGTGAGGATGGTGCCCTCGGTGGGCTTCATCACCGCCTTGTAGGCGACCGCCGATGCCTCGCCGAGGGCGGCGGCTACGCCGGCGGCGTCGACCCGGGCGCGCCCCTGCAGCCCCTGCCCGAAGCCGCGGAACACCTGGGACAGGATCACCCCGCTGTTGCCCCGGGCGCCCATCAGCGAGCCGTGCGCGGCCGCCTGCATCACCCCCGCGGCGGAGGCGGGGTCGGCGGCCTTGCCGGCGTCCTCGACCGCGCTGCGCAGGGTCAGGTACATGTTCGAGCCGGTGTCACCGTCGGGCACGGGGAAGACGTTGAGGTCGTTGACCACCTCCTGGTTCGCCTGCAGCCAGGCGAGCGCGCTGCTCAGCCCGGCGAGCATCTGGCGGCCGCCGACGTCCTTGAGGGGCTGGCGGTCCATGGTCACGCCGCCCGCGCCCCCGCCCACAGCGTCGCGCTCAGCGCCGGCCACCCTCGCCCCCGTCCTCCAGGTGGATGCCCTGGACGTTGACGTTCACGGCGATGACGGGCAGGCCGAGCATCCGCTCGACGGCGTACTTCACCGCGCTCATCAGATTGTGGGCGACCTCGCTGATCCGGGTTCCGTACTGGGCGATCACGTAGAGACCGATGACGATCCCCCCCTCACCCACCTCGATCTCCACCCCGCGGTGGAGGTTGTCGCGGTTGAGACGCTCGGCGATGCCGTCCCGCAGGCCGCGGGCGGCCATCCCGACGATGCCGTAGCATTCGTTGGCGGCGTGGCCGGCGATCGAGGCCACCACCCGCGGTGAGACCTCGATCCGGCCCAGGCTGTCGGTTCGGGTGAGGGCCTCCCTGGCCCTGACCTTGGTGGTCGGCACGATATCCCCATAAGTCGCCGGACAGCGCTGTGTTATCCTCGGCCGCCGGTGCACGAGGCCGGTGCACACGACCGCGGCCGGCCGGAGCAGCGCGCCATTCTAGTATGGGCATTCCCGGGCACGCCGCGGTCCGGCATGGGGACGAACGATGGCACAACGGTGTGAGCTCTGCGGCAAGGGCCCGATGTCGGGCAACAACGTCAGCCACTCGAAGCGGCGGACGCGTCGTCGGTTCATGCCCAACCTCCAGCGGGTCCACGTGCTGGTCTCCGAGCGGTCGGTCCGCCGGCTGGTCTGCACCCGCTGCATCCGGACCCAGTCGAAGGTCCGCTAGCCCACCGCTAGCCCAGATCCACCCAGGCCGCGCCCTCGGGCAGCGGCGCCCCGGGCTCGGCGCGGAGCACCGCGGCGAGGATGCGCAGGCCCTCGACGATGCGCGGGCCGGGCCGGTTGAAGTAGCCGGAGCCGTCCACCGCCGCCAGCCGCCGGCTGCGCACGCAGGGCAGCTCGGCGAAGCCGGGACGGCCGGACAGGTCCGCGACCGTCTCCAGGCTCCGCTTCAGGCCGAAGCCGCAGGGCATCAGCACCATCACCTCGGGCCCGGCCTCGACCACCCGCTCCCAGGGCAGCTCGGCGGAGCGCTCGCCCGCCTCGCCGAGAACGTCCCGGCCGCCGGCGCGGCGGACCATCTCCGGCACCCAGTGGCCGCCGGAGAACACCGGGTCGGTCCACTCCAGGCAGGCGACGGTCGGCGGCGCGGGGGTGCAGGGAGGCAGCGCCTCGACCTCGGCGATCGCCGCCCGCAGCCGCCCGGCGAGGGCCTCGGCCTCGCGGCGGTGGTGGGTGGCGCGGCCGAGGATGAGGGCGGTGGCGATGATCCCGTCGAGGCTCTCCGGCTCCAGGGAGATCACCGGGACCTCCCCGGTGAGCCGCCGCGCCGCCCCCTCCACCTCGCGGTAGGCGACCGCGCAGACCTCGCAGAGCTCCTGGGTGACGATCAGGTTGGGGCGGAGCCGGGCGAGCAGCTCCTCGTCGAGCCGGTAGATGCTCGAGCCGGTGTGGAGCGCCCCGCGGATGTGGCGGTCGATGGCGGCGCAGCCCTGGCCGGCGTGGTCGATGGCGCTGGCGGTGAGCCGCGGCAGCGACTCCGCCTCGGCGGGGAAGTCGCACTCGTGGGTGACCCCGACCACCTCGGGGCCGGCGCCGATGGCGAAGAGCAGCTCGGTGGCGCTGGGCAGCAGCGAGGCGATGCGCACCGCGGTGGCGGCTAGCCGGCCGCGACCCGCCGCTTCGGCGCCGCGGTCCGCAGGGTGCGCAGCAGCGAGACCATCTCGACGGCGGCGAGGGCGGCGTCGGCGCCCTTGTTGCCGTGCTTGCCGCCGGCGCGGTCGATCGCCTGCTCCAGGGTCTCGGTGGTGACGATCCCGAAGGCGGTGGGGATCCGGGCGCGCATGCCGATGCCGCCCACCCCCCGGCTGGCCTCGCCGGCGACGAAGTCGAAGTGGGGGGTCTCCCCGCGGATCACCACCCCGAGGCAGACGATGGCGTCGACCCTGGCCTGGTCGGCGATCTCCTGGGCGGCGAGCGGGATCTCGAAGCTCCCCGGCACCCAGACCACGGTGATGTCGTCCTCGGCGGCGCCGTGGCGCACCAGGGCGTCGACCGAGCCCTCCAGCAGGCGCTGGGCGACGAAGTCGTTGAACCGCGCGACCACGATGGCGACCCGCATCCCGGTGGCGTCGAGCTTGCCCGCGATCACGTTCACGGGGCGATCCTGACAGACTCGCTCATCCCACCGGGGGTCCGGATTCGGGGTCGAGGGCACTGAGC
>DASXNK010000112.1 GCA_036495095.1 Candidatus Dormiibacterota bacterium
CCCCCCGGGCGCGGCGCGGAACACGGCGAAGACGTCCGGCGGCGCGCACCGGGTGAGCACGGTGCAGGCCCGTGCCGACCGGTCGACCACCGACGAGCTGATCGTCACCGTCTCGCCCGGCCGGTACTGGGAACGGTCCGCGGCCACGCTGACGCCGAGGGCACCGGGAGCGCACGCGGCCGGACCGGACGACCCGGCGGCCGGGGCGGCCGTCGACCGCCCCGGGTCCGCCGTGGTGGGGACCGGTGAGGCCGCGCCCTGCAGCGGCGTCCCCTCGGCCGGCGGCGATGTGGCCGGCGGGGGCTTCGCCTGCTGCGGGTGCGTCCCCACCGATCCGATCAGCAGGGTGGCCGCCACCCCCAGCAGCAGTCCACCCGCCACGGTGATCGTCCAGCGGATCATGCGCGCCCGTCTACTCGACGATGAGGGTCCCCCTCATGAAGGGGTGGTTCTGGCACGTGAAGGAGTAGGTGCCGGGGGACAGCTTGTCGACGCCGTGCACGGTGTGCACGTACGTCCAGTCGACGAGCCCGCTGGAGAAGCGGGGATACGCGCAGTTGCCGTGGCCCGCGTTGTTGCCGACGAACGGGGGCGAGGAGCAGTCCTTCACCACCTCGTCGAGGCTGTGCGCCGGGTTGCCGAACAGCGGGTCGTAGTTGCCGAATTTGAAGTTGTGGCCCTGCTTGACGTGCACCGTCGAGGGCACGTACTCCCAGTTGACCACGAAGACGTCGGCGGGATGGTTCTGGACGCCGCCGTCGGCGTGCGCGCGCTGGATGCCGGGGCCGCCGACGAGGAGGCCCGCCGCGACCATCACCGCGGCGGCGGCGACACCGCCGCATCGTGCTCGAAGAGATCTCATCGTGCTCACCCCGCCGTGACCGACGTGAAGGTGACATTCCCCATCTCGAAGGGCCGGCTGCCCCAGATCCCGACCGGCTGGCTGGGCAGGCATCCGGCGTGCACCTGGAGGCCGAAGATGGTGGTCATGACCTCGCCCGCCTGGGGGACGGCGAAGAGCGTGATGTTGACCGAGCCGGTGGCGCCCTGCTTCTGCCCGAGGACGGCGCCGTGGCCGAGCGCGCCGCTCTTCGAGCCGACCACGTCGACGTTGAGCACCACCGTGTCGGTCCACGAGGCGTCCTTGTAGGCGACCGCCACGGAGTGGACGCCATCGGCCGGCTGGCTGGTCTCCAGGGTCGCCATCGGACCCTGGCCGGCGCAGTTCACCGCCGCCGCCTGGCGGATGTTCAGCTGGAAGATCGACACCTGGCCGGTGTTGGGATCGGCCGAGGTCTGGGTGAACTGGTCACCCTGCTTCGGCCCCGCCTGGAACGGCGGTCCGCCCCCGGCGGCCGACGCGGGGATGGCCATGACCAGCCCCACCGCGCCCACCGCGAGCGCTGTCAGAAGTCGTCTCATGGAAGTGCTTCCCCCTCCTACCACGGGTAGTCGGTCTTCACGAAGTTGAAGAACTCGCGGCGGGTGCGCGGGCCCGCGATGATGTTGGAGCGCGTCGGCATCGACTCCGTCGGCGTCATCGGGTTGAGCAGGTAGGCGTCGCGCATCCGCTGGACCTCGTCGCAGCTGATCGCGCCCCGGGTGGCGTCCGGGTCGACGCCGTACGCCTCGGCGGCGTTGCGGCCGAAGATGCCGTTGCGGATGCTGCGCTCGGGATGGGCGCGCAGGTCGGTCGGCCAGCCGTGCACGTTGGGATGCCCGGTGGTCGGGTAGCTGGAGCCGCTCATCGCGTTCTTGGACGGGTCCCAGCGGTCGCCGTCGAGGCCGTAGGGCAGGTTGTAGAGCGCCTTGGCCTCGTCGCTGAACTGCAGCGCGCGCAGCATCACGAACTGCGGCTGCGGCGACCCGTACCAGATGCAGTCGGTGCCGAGCACGATGCGGCGCGGGCCGACGTACTTGATCAGCTTGCCGAGCATGTGCGCAGACTGGTCGGCGTCGCGCATCACCCCCCACCAGGCGGTGCCGAGCTCGGCGTACATGTTCACGGTGTTGCCGTGCTGCAGGCCGGGCGGCACGAAGCGGGTGGCGTCCCAGCCGTTCTCGCGCAGGCTCTTGATGAAGGCGTCGACGCCGCGGTTCGAGGAGTTGACGTTGTCGTCGCCGGCGTAGGCCTTCTGGTACTCGCCGTCGTATCCGGAATGGTAGGTATAGAAGGTGATATCGGGGAACTGGCGGCCGATCACGCCCATGTCGCGCGGCGAGAAGTGCGCCGAGTCGAAGGTGCCGTTGAAGGCGAGGCCCTTGTGGGTGCAGACCACCGGCGGTCGCGCCCCCGGCTGCTTGGCCAGGTTCCGGATGTGGTTGACGATCGACATCCCCATCTCGTCGTCGAACCACCAGCCGTTGATGGTGGGGATGGGGTCGCCCCAGCCGCAGTAGAGCTTCCAGCCGCGCACGTCACGGGCGCGGTTGGTGTCGGTCATCCACTGGTAGTCCTCGGCCTGGTGGGTGGGCACCTTGCCCTCGCCCTGGTAGCCGCGGTTGGGCTGGGTGAACGCGTGGATGAGGCACCGCTCCGAGTGGGTGATCCCGTTGATCATGTCCCGGGTCTCGGTCGCGAACTTCATCGGGGTGATGTTGGTCTCGTCGGGGAGGTTGGGGAGAGCGGTCAGCAGCACCACGTCGGCCGAGGAGTTCAGGAACGACTCCCGGAAGAACATGGTCCGGCCGAGGTTCTCCATCTTGTCGACCTCGCCGCCGCCGGGTCCGCGGACCCTGCCGTCCTGGATGCTCGGAGGCGCGCCGATCGCGGGAGTCGTCCAGACGGTGAGGAACCACTCGAAGTCGGGCTGCTGGATGCGCCACTTGCCGGCCGAGTCCAGGCAGTGCCCCTGGGTGTCCATGATGAACTCGCCCGGCAGGTTGGCCAGCTGCGAGCCCGGGTTCTCCAGGTCACAGGCGTTGCCGGGGCCGATCGGGAGCGCGGTGGGGTTGAAGTTGAACCGGCCCCAGCGCCCGCCGGTGACCTGGTCGATCGCCCACACGCCCACCGAGAAGGCGGCGGCGGTGCGCACGAAGTCACGCCGGCTCATGCCGAACCTGCGGCGCAGCTCCTCGATCTTGGTGTTCTGGAGCGCCATGATCCGCAGCTCGTTCTGGGAGGGCTCCTTGGGGATGAACTCGCCGTTCGACGCCGGCATGACGTCGATCGGCGGGGTCTCGGGAATGTCCGGCCAGTGCCGTTTCCAGGGAATGGGCATCGCCTCGTCCTCATGGGGCCGCCGCGCCGCCCTGGGGGTGGCGGCGGGCTGGCTGGGGTCAGTGGAGCAGAGCCGGCGGCCCGCTCAAAAGGGGGGAGTTTTCAGATGGTGAAGTCGGACCCGTCCACGCGATCAGACGGCGCTCATCGCCAGCGCCCGCGACACCCGGGCGGCGGTGCGGCGGAGGGTCTCGCCGCCCTGCTCGAGGGCCCGCAGCCGGTTCACCGGCATCGAGAGCGCCACCGCGCCGATCACCGAGCCGTCGCGCACCGGCGCCGCCGCGCAGGCGGTGCCGAGGGAGTACTCCTCGTGGTCCATGATCACGCCGTCGCCACCGTCCGCCTGGAGGGCCCGGAGCAGCCGCCCCGGGTCGGTGATGGTGTGGGGGGTGAGGTCGGGCAGCCCGTGGCGGGAGAGGTAGTCGCTGCGCTCCTCGGCGGGAAGCGAGGCGAGCACGCTCTTGCCCAGGGCGGTGGCGTGGCCGGCGTCGTGGAAGCCCACCCAGAGATCGACCCGGGGGGTGGTGGGGCCGTCGGCGATCTCGCGCACCACGATCTCGCCGTCCTCGTACAGGCAGAGGTAGGCGGCCGCCCTCACCTCGTCGCGGAGGGCGGCGAGGGCGGGGCGGACCCGGCTCAGCACGGCCTGGTGGCGGCTGTGGGCGAGCAGGCTGGCGACCCGGTCGCTGAGCACGTACGTGCCGTCGCAGAGGCGCAGCACGTAGCCCTCGTGGACCAGGGTGCGGAGCAGGTGGTAGGCGGTGCCCAGCTGCACCCCGGCCTCCCGCGCCAGCAGCTTCACGGGGGCGCCGTTGGGATGGTTGCAGACCGCCTCCATCAGGTGGAGGGCGCGCTGCACCGAGCCGATCAGCGTGGGTGCACGTGGCTCCCCACCGGTCTCGTCAGCCCGCGGGGCCGTCACCCCCATGCCTCGCACCGAAGGTGTGTGCGAATCATCGCGGGAATCACCATCGCCTCAAACCATCCTCGCCCGCGGTCGCAAATGGTGGTCTCCGGACAACCGTGGCGCCTGTGGCGGATGCTAGGACTCGGCTCCACCGCCGTCTACCTGCGGATGCAGGTTTCGGGTCACCCGCGGCCGGAGACCCCGAGCGGCCACTATTGGGCCGTGATCGAGACCCGCGCCGGCGACCGCAGCTACCCGGGCATCGCCTCGCCCCCGGACGCCCGGATGCGCTGGGTGGTCTGTGTGGAGCCGACCCCCGAGGAGGTCGAGGAGCTGGCCAGGGCCTTCCACATCCATCCGCTGGCGGTCGAGGACATCCAGACCCGCAACCAGCGGCCCAAGGTCGACGAGTACGGCGACCAGCTCTTCGTGGTGCTCTTCGCCGCGGTGCGGCAGGGCGACTCCGCGCACGTGCGCCTCGCCGAGGTCCACGTGCTCGTCGGGCGCGACCACGTGGTCACGGTCACCGACGAGGCGATCCCGGTGATCAGCGACCTGGCGACCCTCTGCGGCCGGCGCGACGACATCCTCGCCGCGGGCCCGGGCCGGCTCTTCTACCGGCTCTGCGACGCGATCATCGACTCCTACTTCCCGGTGCTGGACTTCCTCGACGGCGCCATCGACGACCTGGAGACGGCGATCGTCGAGCGGGCCGACCAGGAGACCATCCGGGACATCTTCTCGATCAAGCGCGAGCTGAACGTGATGCGCCGGGTGCTGGGCCCGCAGCGCGACCTGATCCAGGGCCTGGCGGGGCCGCACGGCCCGCTGCTCGGCGAGGACACGCAGCTCTACCTCCGCGACGTCTACGACCACGCGGTGCGCATCGTCGAGCAGGTCGACGCCTACCGCGACATCGTCACCAGCGCCCTCGACGTCTACCTCTCCTCGGTGTCGAACCGGCTCGGCGAGCAGACCAAGCGGCTGTCGATCGTGGCCACCATCTTCCTGCCCCTCACCTTCCTCACCGGTTTCTTCGGCCAGAACTTCGGCTTTCTCATCCAGTCGATCCAGAGCAGCCGCGCCTTCGTCATCGGGGTGGGCATCGAGCTGTTCTCGGTGGTGGTGATCTGGTTCGTCGCCCGCCGGACCACGATGGGGGCGCGTCCCATCCCGGAGGAGAGGGCACGGCGCCGGCCGGTGATGACGGTGGGGCGTCCGCGGCTGCGGCGGCCCACCTCGGGATCCGCCACCGCCGCCCCCCACCGCGGCGAGAAGAAGAAACAAACAGGCTGATCGACGCATTCGGCGGTTTTTAGATCGCGACGACTGCACGGATTGCGCACCTGTTACTCATTCGTAACGCAGGATTCCGCAGCGTGAGGACGTCGTGTGGACATGATCCCGAATCAGTCGGGACGTGGCGGAGGACCCTCATGAACATGCTCCGACTTGCTCCCGTGCTCTCGGTCGCGGGCGCCCTCGCCCTCGGCGTCGGCGCCGCATCCGCATCCGGCGTGATGCCCCTCGACACCCTGCCGGCGGCGCCGGTCTCCAGCCCGGTGCTGGGCGGCACCGTGTCCTCGGTCACCGGGCCGGTCGGCGGCGTGGTGAGCGGTACCACCGGAGCGGTGTCCGGAGCCGTCGCCGGCGTGACCGCGCCGGTGGCCCCATTGGTCACCACCGTCACCCCCAAGCGGCAGACCACCTCGACCACCCCGCCGCCGCCGGGCAACGCGACCGCCAACGGCGCCCACGTGAACCCGCTCGACACCTGCGTCAGCTGCACCGGCGCCGGCGCCCAGGGCGGCTCCTCCCAGTCCGGCGCCACCGCGCTGCGGGTGGTCGGCCAGACTCTCTCCGGCGGCTCCTCGTCGAGCACCGGCGGCCAGAGCGGCCAGCTGATCGCCACTCCCGCCAATCCGCTGATGACCCTGGCGATCGCCAACTGGATGACCGCGGCCGAGGCCGGCACCGGCGGGTCGTCGAGCTCGCGCTCGCGCTCCGCCCTCGTCGACCTCGGGGCGGGCAGCGGCCAGGTGGCCACCGTGGCCGTCCTCGAGGCCGCGAGCGCGGCCACGTTCGACGGCGCCGCCTCCCACGGCGCCGGGGCGAGCAACGGTGTCAACCTCAGCGCGGGCAACGGCGCCCTGGTGCTGGTGCTGCTCCACTCCGAGGCCAACAGCGACGGCGGCCGCTCCGCCTACCTGGCGTCGATCAACGGCACCACCCTCGGCGGCAGCAACCAGGACGGCGACATCCCGGTCACCGTGCCCGGGGTGATCACCATCCACCTGCTCACCGTCGGCGCCAGCGGCGGGATCGGCGGCGCCGCCATCGGCAGCGTCAACGACGTCCTCAGCATCCCCGGCCAGGTGGCCTCGGTGCTCGCCTCGACCGCCGGCGGCGCCGCCGCCCCGGCCGCCGTGACCCCGCCGGCGCCGACCACCGGGATCGCCTCCGCCGCCTCGACGGCGCCGAGCGCCCACGCCTCCGGGCCCGGCGTCCCCCTCACCGGCCTCTCGGTCGGAGCCGGCGGCCTGGTGCTGCTGACCTCCGGGCTCGCCCTGCTGGGGGCCTCCGCCCGCCGGCGCCGGGGCGCGACCGCCTGATTCCACGAGCCGGGCGCGCCCCCGCACCCGGCGGGAAGGGAGGGAGCCCGACGGGCGGGACCGCAGCAGCGGTCCCGCCCGTCTCTCCGCGCCCGGCCCCTCTCGCGGCGCAAGGGATTCGCTCCTGATCGCGTTCTACCGCGTGACGGGTCGCCCTGCCTGCAGCCGGCAGCCGCGACCCCGGAGGACAGAGATGGACCCCGAGATCCCCCAGTCGTTCCACCAGGCCGCCTCCCGGCTGGTCGTCGAGCTGGAGGGCCGGCGCTCGCCCGAGGTGGTGGTGCGATGCCTGCTCCGCGCCTTCGACCGGGTGTCGCGCGCCGGTGACCTCGCCGCCGACCAGGCGGTGCTCCGTGCCGAGGCGATGGCCCGCGACCTGCTCACCGTGGGCAGCGCGGAGCAGCGCCTCGCCAGCTGACCCGCGCCGCCGGGACGGCCGGGCCGCGACCTCCCGCACCTCGTGGTTTGCGGGACGCGGCGGTCCGGGCGTTCAATATCAGGTGACTCCGCGCGAATCCACCGGACGATTCGAGATTCACCTGGCGGTGGCGCTCGTGCCGCACGATGCGGCCGCTGCGCAGGAACAGGCGGGCGTCGGGGCGTCACCCCGCGGTGGCGCCCCGACATCTGCGCCTCCGGGGCTCTGTAGAGTGGCCCGCATGCGCCGACGCCGCCTCCTCGCCATGCCGGCCGCCATGCTCGTGCTGCTCTGCGCCTGCGGGTCGTCCCCGGCGGCCTCCCCCACCCCGGCCCCGCCGCGCCCCACCGCCAC